>JAAYEK010000192.1 GCA_012728785.1 Bacillota bacterium
CTTGGCAACGATAATAGGGGTTCCAGTCTATGCCGACATTTTCGGGACTATTCCGATTGCAGAAGCCTTATTAAGTAAAGGGGCGCAACTTGGCGTTGTGCTATCCTTTATGATGGGAGTTACTACCTTATCGCTGCCGTCGTTGATTATGCTGAGTAAAGCAGTAAAACCTAAGTTGCTTGCGTTTTTCATTGGGGTTTGCGCTATAGGTATTATAATTGTAGGGTACTTTTTTAATGCTATCGCGTCATTAATTATATAGGGGGAATCGTTATGACAAAGAGCTGTTATCCTATTAAGAAGATTATTGTTGAGTATCTTTATCTCGATCTTCAGACCTGTGAGCGTTGCATCGGGACGGATTGCATTCTTGACGAGGTGATGCTGACACTTACCCCCGCCTTAAAGCTAGCCGGTTTTACGGTCGAGCACCAGAAAATTGAAATGAAGACGACTGAAATTGCAGAGCAGCATCGGTTCATTTCCTCACCAACCATCCGGGTGAATGGTCAAGACATCTGCCAATCGGTTGCGGAGAACAGCTGCGGTTGCTGTACCGATATCAGCGGCGCCGATGTGGACTGCCGGGTGTTTGAGTATAACGGAGAGACTTTCGAGATTCCACCAAAGGAAATGCTGGCCGAAGCAATCCTTAGAACCGTATTTGGGGAGGCTGAAGCCGGCTGTTCCGGCGAAGACTATAAATTGCCGGAAAATTTGAAGGACTTCTTCGATGGAAAGGAAAAAAAGTCCAGCTGTTCTTGTGGAGGTAACTGTTGCTGATGGAAAAGGAAAAGCTCGTAAAGATCATTATTCCTGTTTGTATCGTTCTCGTTGTCATCGGAATTTGGATATTTAAGAATATCGATAAAGGATCATCTGAGGGCTTAATCACTCCTAAAAATGACGGAGACTTTTTATTGGAGGCAACCTCTATTGATCTCGAAGCTTTAACCTCGTATGATCTGCCAATTATTATTGATTTTGGAGCGGATTCATGCATACCTTGTAAGGAGATGGCTCCGGTATTAAAAAAATTAAACACCGACATGCAGGGAAAGGCAATAATCAAGTTCGTTGACGTCTGGAAAAATAGAGCTGCGGCAAATGACTTTCCTATTCAGGTTATCCCCACCCAGGTTTTTATTAACGCTGATGGAACTCCTTATGTGCCAAGCGATAATATCAAGTTCCAGTTTAAATTTTATGACTACAAAGAAACCAAAAAGCATGCTTTTACAGTACATCAAGGCGGACTAACTGAAGAACAGATGCGGGCTATACTTGCAGATATGGGGGTGACCGAGTGACCGCAATACTGGAGAGCATATCTGAGCTTATCACAAAGAGCGGCTGGCTTGCGCCTTTAGCCGGTATACTTACGTCTTTCACTCCTTGTTCTCTTTCCAGTATCCCTTTGGTAATTGGTTGTGTTGGCGGCATAAGCCAGCGGGATTCGAAAAAGGCGTTTTGGCTTTCCGTAACTTTTGCCGGAGGAGCCGCAGTGACTTTCACTGTTTTAGGTATTTTTGCCTCTCTTGCCGGGAAGCTAATGGGCATGTCAGCCTCGTGGTGGTACATCGTCTTGGGCGTTCTCATGATTCTGATGGCTTTACAGACTTGGGGCATTTTTGAGATAATTCCGTCAAGCTATCTTGTATCAAAGAGCACAAGGAAAGGGTTTTTAGGGGTGTTTGTCGCCGGTATTTTTAGCGGTATTTTTTCATCGCCATGTTCTACGCCTGTACTTATTGCACTTTTGGCCATTGTAGCCGGAAAAGGCAGTATTCTTTGGGGAATACTACTATTGTTGCTGTATTCAATCGGACATGGGATTCTCGCTGTTATCGCCGGAACATCGGTTGGCTTTATGCAGAAACTTTCTTCCAACAAAAAATACGGAAAGGCAAGCACTGTGTTGAAATTTGGATTGGGTACTCTTATCCTGCTTATTGGATTTTATATGTTTTATCTTGGATTCTAAATAAATAAAAGGAGAGATTGTTATGGCATTGTTTGGTAACAGAAATAAAAAAAACGAGAGTTCTTCATGCTGCTGCGGCGGCAACTGTGACGCAGAGAGTATGGCAAAGGCCGAGGCCGCAAAGACCAAGGGTGCATCTGTCAAGATACTTGGGACGGGATGCGCCAATTGCAATCGGCTTGAGGCTGCGACGAAAGCGGCTCTTGAGCAACTGGGTATGGATACAAACATCGACCACGTGACCGACTTTTCCCAGATCGCAGCCTATGGCGTAATGACTACTCCGGCCTTGGTTGTTGACGGGAAAGTAGTTTCTTACGGCAAAGTCCTCAAGACTGATGAGGTTGTAAAGATTCTGCAAAAGGTCAGGGAGTGATCACAGCTTTGGAGGTAATTTTGATGGAAGACAAGGAAGAACGAAGAGAACAGATACGAGAGAACTATTCTCAAGTTGCGCTAAAAGGTTCAGGTGGTTGCTGCTGTAGTCCGGGATGCTGCAGCAGCAACTCTACCTACGATGTAAATGCGACCACTAAAAACTTGGGGTACTCTGAAGCGGATTTACAGAATATGCCTGACCAGGCGAATATGGGATTAGGCTGCGGCAATCCGATCGCGATTGCGTTACCTCAAGAAGGAGACATAGTTCTTGATTTAGGCAGTGGCGGAGGTTTTGACTGCTTTCTTGCGCGAAGACAAGTTGGTGACTCCGGCTATGTCATTGGCGTGGATATGACGCCGTAGATGATTAAACTAGCCAGGAAAAACGCCGAGGAAAGTGGTTATAAGAATGTTGAATTCCGTTTGGGGGAAATTGAGCACTTGCCGGTGGCCGATGCTGTAGTTGATGTCATAATATCAAATTGTGTTATTAATTTGGCTTTAGAAAAGCAACAGGTTTTTAATGAAGCTTACCGGGTGCTCAAACCCGGTGGGCGAATTTCGATATCAGATGTAGTTGCTATAGCAGAAATACCAAAGTCTATAAAAAATGATCTTACTAATCTTGCTGGCTGTATTGCCGGAGCAGAGTATGTGGAGAATATCGAAAATATGCTTAAAAATTCCAGCTTCATAAATATCCGCATGATTCCAAAGGATAACAGTAAAGATATCATCAAAAACTGGGTGCCCGGAAAAAATGCAGAAGATTTTGTAGCCTCCTATATAATTGAAGCGCAGAAAGAAGAGATCAATTAACGGCATTGTCTGGCTTCGAAAAAAACGGCGGGGGGGGAGATATTCATGGATAAAAAACAAACAACCGGAATAGGCTTTTTTGAAAAATATCTTACTATATGGGTTATTTTATGCATGTTTGCAGGAGTGCTGATTGGTAAGTTTTTGCCCGGAATCCCAGCGTTTTTAGGACGTTTTGAATATGCTAACGTCTCTATACCCATGGCGATTTTAATCTGGCTTATGATCTATCCAATGATGCTCAAAGTGGATTTTCAAAGTATCAGAAATGTAGGCAAAAACCCCAAAGGACTCTTTGTTACCTGGATAACCAACTGGTTGATAAAACCTTTTACCATGTATGGCATCGCATGGCTGTTTTTCTATGTAATTTTTAAATCTCTCATTCCGGCAGAACTGGCAAAAGACTATCTTGCAGGAGCAATACTTCTTGGAGCTGCGCCGTGTACAGCAATGGTATTTGTATGGAGCCATTTGACTAAAGGCAATGCAGCTTATACCGTCGTACAAGTGGCTACAAATGATCTTATAATTCTTATAGCCTTTACTCCTATCGTTGCGTTTCTTCTGGGCGTAAGCGGCGTAACTATACCCTGGGATACTCTTATTCTTTCTGTTGTATTGTTTGTTGTTATCCCGCTAGCTGGTGGTGCAATTACCCGTAATTACATCACAAAAAAACGAGGACTTGATTACTTTGAAAAGAGTTTTATACCGAAATTCGGGAATGTAACCACCATAGGTTTGCTGCTGACTCTAATAATAATTTTTTCATTTCAGGGCAATGTAATTCTAAATAATCCTCTGCACATTGTTTTAATTGCTATACCATTAATTATTCAGACTTTCTTAATCTTTTTCATTGCTTATCTGGCAAGCAAAGCCTTGAAGCTTCCACATGATATAGCAGCTCCTGCCGGTATGATTGGCGCATCAAACTTTTTTGAATTAGCTGTTGCTGTTGCAATTTCATTGTTTGGCGCACAAAGTCCAGCTGCGCTTGGCACAATAGTAGGGGTTCTTACCGAAGTACCTATAATGTTAATACTTGTAAAGATAGCGAACAAAACAACCCACTGGTTTCCGGTAAAAAGTTAAGAAGAAAAACTGGGGTAGTGTAATTTCGGGTTGATTATAAATGATTTATGTTTGATTATGAAAGTGGACAGAAATAAATTGGAAGGAAGGGAATTGGCCACAACGATCTTTCACGAATGAATCTTACTCAAAATCCAATGTAAGTGTTTGGTATAAAAATAAACTTCATAGGTGGTATCGCCTTGCTTTAAATCAAAGTAGACCTTGGCGAATTGTCCCTCGGGAATAGTCTTGGTGGAAACGACTTCAAAGTCCCGGTATTTTTCGCCGCGCCATGAGAATAGCATGGGCATGATCTTTCCATCCGGCTGAAAGGCTACCAACATTCCGATTTGTTCGTTAATTATCTTAATCATCATATCCTCCAATTATCTTTTTCTAATATAACATAGAAAAGTCAATTTTAGAAGTAAAGATGATGAACATATCTTTGAAAATCCAAGTTAGATTTAGAATTACCCATTTGAATAAGTCCTTGACCTTGTTCAATCCGGATAAATTGATCAAGGTAGGGATGGAACTCCGAACCAATGTCTTCGCCAGTAACTAATTGGGATAGTGATTAGTTAAGAAGGAAGAAAAAATGTTAAACCGTTGATTTAATGTAGGAATTATAAGCTCAATATCTAATAGTATTAATGGCAGTGATCATAACTAAACTTTTCCGAAAGGTTTTCGCAGTAAAAGAATAAGGAAAGAAAGGTGGAACAGACATGAAATTCTTTTCCAAGTTGGCGGTAATCTTAATGGTAATCGGATTGGTTATTTTATCGGGTTGTACCGATAAAGAAAAATCAATTGGTACCGCCGTAGCGAATGGTGACACAGCCGAAGTACAGAATTTGCTTGACCAAGGAGTGAGTCCCAACTCCAAAACTGATGACGGAAAAACCTTACTGATGTTAGCCTCCTATTTAGGCCACATGGATATTGTTAAGTTATTAATTGACAACGGTGCGGATGTTAACGCCAAAGACCAAGACGGTAAAACAGCTTTAATCTACGCTACTGAAAAAAATAATCTTGAAATCGCCAAGCTCCTTTTAGAAAATGGGGCCGATCCAAATGCCGCCGATAATAAGGGTAGAACTGCGCTAATGTATGCTGCTGAAAAAGGTCAGCTTGACTTTGTCAAGCTCCTTTTGGAAAACGGGGCTGATCTGAATGCCGTCGATATTAACGGTAAAACTGCTTTGCAAATTGCCCAGGACAATAATCAAACCGCAATAGCCGACCTCTTAAGCAAATGGGGAAAAACCGCTTCAACGGAGGAGACTGTTACTCCGGAACCGGAAACAACGGAGGCCCCAGTTCAGAATACTATTGCTTCACTTAATGAACAGCTAGAGTCGATCTTTTTTGATTTTAACAAATCAGAGATCCGAGCTGACCAAATCAAAGCATTAGCGGCTAATCTGGGGATTTTAAAAGCCCATCCTGAACTGTATATTATTATGGGCGCTCATGCCGATGAACGAGGCAGCAGGGATTATAACATTGAGCTATCAGCCCGCCGCGCTGCTGCGATTAAAAAACATTTGACCAAGGCGGGTATTGCTGAGAACCATTTTGTGATATATGCTTATGGTAAGGATCATCCGTTAAGAAAAGGACATGACGAAGATTCCCGGAGTTATAACCGGCGGGTGGATATTTTAATGTGGGACACCAAGCTTTCCAGTGACCAGGTACTGAAGGAAACGATAAAATAAACTAAACAAAGATCATTTTTACCCCGGTGCCGCCCTGCAAAAGTGGTCCGGGGTAAATATACATATTATAGCCGGAGAGTGAAGATGAATTTTTCAGAACGAAACAATTATATTATTGCGGTATTTGTTTCGTTACTAATTCATTTTTATTTATTGACAAGCCAGTTATCGGGTATTCCTGCCTCGCAAGAACCGGAAATAATAACATTTCCCGTAGGTCTGGTGGAATTCTCCTCTGAAAGCTCTGAAAGCAAAATCCGACAGTTATCAGTGGCCTTAAACACTCCCGGGGAAGAGCAGCCTAAAAATGAAGGGGCAGCAACCGAAGGAATGTTCATAAAAAGCCCTGAGACACAAAGCCTCTCTCCTGAAAGAACGGAAATAAAATCCGTTGAACCGGCTCAACCTTTAAAAGACCCCGATCTGTTTTTAGAAAAGGAAGAGACTGGGGTTTCCGATACCCTGGTGAAAAAACCGGAAGAACAAAGCTTCCCCAAGGGGGATGCTGAGCAAACAACCGATACCAAAATTTCAGTTGCCGGCGAACCACAGAGTTTCGGGTCGGGAGAGGCAATGGTTAAAATCATCGGGCCTATGCCTTCCTATCCTCTCGCCGCTTTAAGAGAAGGTAAAGAAGGGGAGGTGACCATAAGGATACTGGTCAATGCCGATGGTCAATTGGATTTGGTAATAGTAACAAAATCCTCAGGAGATGTCCGGCTTGATTATGCGGCTTCTTCTTCTGTCGAACAGAAGTGGAAATTTACGGCGATCAATAAAGGCTATTACATTGATCTCGTTTTTTCTTTCGATCTTCATACCGAGGCTTCAGTTAAGTTTTTAGCCTCTAAAACCCGATAGAAGCCTTAGAGGTGGTTATGAAACACAAATTATTCAAGTATGCCATAGTTTTGATTCTAATGGGCTGTTTAGCCATGCCGGCGTTTGGGGCTGACTCCCAAGATGCGCCTGTTTTTAAGACTTTACTCAGTTTTAAAAGCTTAGGCCGGTGGTTTCCAGGACAGGTTGTCAATTTGGAATTATTCGCTTACAATTTGCAAGATATTCAGAAGTTCAGAATGGATGTAAAATATAATCCCAATCAACTCAGACTGGTTTACGTTTCGAGGGGTACCTTTTTAGTTGAGGGTCAAGGTTTAGCTGAGTGGAACAGCGGTGTTGTCGACCATCAACAGGGTTTGGCCGCCAAAATTTCCGGTATCCGTACCCAATCTTTTAATGGTAAAGAAACGATTTTGATCCGGCTTAACTTTGTCGTCACCGGCGCCGGAAACGGTCAGATAACACTTGAAAATTCCAAAATAATAAGTTCCAAAGGAATTGAGCGGGAATTTGACTTTACCCCGTTGCAATATCAAATTGAGCAAGAAAAATAAAAATAGCAGATCTGACTGTATCATTTTCGGCAGTTTTTTTGATGCTATCTTTTTTATACTATAGTAGAAAAGTTTATAGTTTCATGGTAAAATCTTATAATGACTGAACAGACTAAATTACTTAATCCCAGGGAGGTTATAGTATGATTCAAAATCCAGTACTACGCGGCTTTCATCCGGACCCTTCCATGATCTGTGTGGATGGGACCTTTTATGTGGCCAATTCCACTTTCGAGTATTTTCCGGGTGTTAGGATTAGCGCATCGAAGGATTTGGCTAACTGGGAATGCGTCAGCACTCCTGTTTCCGATACGCGATGGTTGAACATGCAGGGAAACGTGATGTCCGGAGGGGTTTGGGCCCCCTGCCTTTCACATTGTGATGGTATTTACTATCTGGTTTTTACGGATGTGAAGAATTGGAAACGCTATCCTTTCAAGGATGCCCATAATTATATCATTACAGCAAAAGACATTAAAGGGCCATGGACCGAGCCGGTTTACATGAATAGTATCGCCTTTGATACCTCACTGTTCCACGATGATGACGGCCGAAAATATTTCCTAAATGTCGAATGGGATTATCGCAAGCCCGGGGATACAACCTTTTCCGGAATCCTGGTCACGGAAGTTGATCCGGTAACCTTCAAATTCATCGGTGAAACCA
>JAAYEK010000193.1 GCA_012728785.1 Bacillota bacterium
CCTATTCTTTCTGCGCCATAGTGAGCTCCTAAACCGCCGGTAAACAGACCGTAACCATAAGCGACTTGAACGACGTCATTATGAGTGACCTCACCGCAACCCATGGTTCGGGCCATTACCTCCGCCCAAGTAGCAATATCTCCCTTTGTATAACCGACTACCGTCATCTTACCGGTAGTGCCGGAAGAAGCATGGACACGCACTACTTCATCTTGAGGCACCGCAAATAGCTTGAAGGGATAGTTATCCCGCAAATCTTGTTTAGTGGTAAAAGGTAAACGCTTTATATCTTGAACGCTTTTAATAGACTCCGGTTTAATTCCGGCTTGGTCCAATTTCTGCCGGTAAAAGGGTACATTATGATAGACTCTTTCGACTGTTTTCCGAAGCCGATCCGCTTGTATCCTTTCTAATTCAGTTCTTGGTAAAGTCTCTATCTCCTGGTTCCACATCTTCCAATTCCTCCTTATATTTTGACCATAAAACAAACGTAGCCATCGCCAAAGCTTTCCGACTATTTGGATTACCGTTGATATCATTGGGATTGAATAAAATGAAAACAACCACCCCCAAATAAAAAAGCCCCTCGTCTCTTATGAGACGAAAGGCTAGCTTCCGCGGTACCACTCTCGATTGGTCCAAAGACCCGCTCTATCAACCGCATTTTTAACCGGTTTCAAGGTTCGAAATAAAAAAGGATCCGGTAAAAAATTAGGGTTGCTCCAGTGTAACGGTTGGAGTTTCCGATTAAGCCTACTACTTTTAGAAAGATTCAGCCCATGACTCAAAGGCGAACTTCGGGATAACTTCGTAAACCCTCTCCCACCAATCAGGGCTCGCTTTTTTACTTCATTAACCTTACTTTTCCTCTTCAACGTCTTTGTTATATGACCGACATATTATTACCACATATTATAACACATTAATTGGGATCTCAGCAAGTGTTACTTCTGTAGATTCCGGCGCTTGATTTCTTCCGGGGATAGTTCTGGCGGCCATAGTTCAATTGGTCGGCCCTCCCGCATTGCGGAGGCTATATTCCAAAAGACCCGGTTATCATAGCTCGTCAATTTATTAATTAACTCTTTGGTTTCAGCCCGTTTCGTCCGGCCGTCAATTGGGCAAGAACTCGATACAGGGGTAAATCCAATTAATTCAATGCACTTTTTTATTTCGGTTTCTCTAAAGTACACTAAGGGGCGGATTACCGTTGTTTTACTCCGTTCTTGTTCGGTCCGGGGAAGAAAGGTTTTAATTTTACCTGAAAAAATAATGTTCATCAAAAAAGTCTCCACTGCGTCATCATGATGGTGGGCGAGAGCGATAATGTTGTATCCGTGTTCATTGGCAAAACGGTTTAAAGCGCCCCGCCTCAAAAAGGAACATCTGGCGCAAGGGCCTTCGGGGTTGTTTTCTCCAAATGCGTAACGGCTGATTTCCGTCCGGTGAATGTAAAACTTAACTCCCAAATCCTCGCAATAATCTGCTAAAGCCCCAACTTCCAGGGGGGGACTAAAACCCAGATCGATAGTTAAGGCACCTAATTCAAAAGGAATTAAGCCTTGTTTTTGAAAGATCGAAAGGGCGTAAACTAAAAAGGCGCTATCCTTTCCCCCGGAAAAGCCAATTAATACTTTATCGCCAGGTCGTACCAGGTCAAACTCCCTAATCGCTTTAAGGAGCTTTCTGGTATAAGTTCCCGGCAAACTTTGACGTTTAGCTTTCATTTTACAGTACTCTCTATATTCCAAATTTCCTTCACCAAATCTAACCGATAAAAAATCCGGCATTAACCGGATTTTATGTTTCAAGACTCATTTCTGTTTGACGATGAATTACATGGATACTTTTAATTACATGGAACGACTCCCAACGATTAGGTTATGCCTGATTGAGTCAAAATTTTCATTCTCTAGGATCCGACCGGTTCCCAAAGCCACACAGGAAAGTGGTTCTTCCGCCAAATGAATCGGTATCCCTGTCTCTTCAGCCAACAACCGAGTAAAACCATGTAATAACGAACCACCACCGGTCATAATCATCCCCTTGTCCACAATATCCGAGGCCAATTCGGGAGGTGTCCGTTCCAATACCGATTTGATCCCGTCAATAATAGCGGTAATTGGTTCCGAAAGCGCTTGGAAGGAATCAGTTGAAGTGAATTTGATGGTCCGTGGCAAACCGGTGACCAAGTCCCGACCGCGAATCTCCATGGAGCGGCCTTCACCTTCGGGATAAGCGGAACCAATTTGAATCTTAATATCTTCGGCGGTACGTTCTCCGATCATCATATTGTACATTTTCTTTATGTAACGAATTATCGCTTCGTCAAACTTGTCCCCGCCAATACGCAGCGATTCGCTGACTACTATGCCTCCCAAGGAAATAATCGCAACGTCGGTAGTGCCTCCGCCAATATCAACTACCATATTACCACTGGCTTCGGTAATATTTAGTCCAGCTCCAATCGCCGCCGCCATTGGTTCTTCAATCAAAAAAGTCCTCTTGGCTCCTGCCTGCATCGCTGCCTCCAGGACCGCTCTCTTTTCAACACTGGTTACTCCGGAAGGAACACAAACAACTACTTGGGGACGGAAAAGCCGAGGTTTGGGGCATACTTTCTCAATAAAGTATTTGAGCATCGTCTCGGTAATGTCGTAGTCAGCAATTACCCCGTCACGTAAAGGACGAATCGCGACAATGTTTCCAGGGGTCCTACCAATCATTTGGCGGGCTTCTTCTCCCACAGCCAAAATCTTGTTATTATCTTTCTGAAGGGCAACCACTGATGGCTCCCGAATTACAACCCCACGTTTTTTAAGATATACTAAAACGCTGGAAGTGCCTAAGTCGATTCCAATATCGGTAATTAAGTTCCTGACATCCAAGCCCATGCCCCCTTACACCGCTGCACCGCTGCTTATGGCATATTTAAGATAAGATTAGATAATGTTTCTACGTTTATTTTGAATATCCTCCTTTTTGTACCCTAATTCCTGATTCTTTTGGTATTTCTTTTTAGTGGCTTCTCCTCCGCGAATATGTCTTTCTGCTTTATTAACCTCTAAAATCTTTTTGACTTCAAGGGCCAGGCTTTGGTTGATGTCAGGTAGCCTCTCTGTAACATCCTTATGGACCGTGCTTTTACTTACGCCAAAATATTTAGCCGCCTGTCTGACCGTGGCCTGGTGGTCAGCGATGTAGCGGCTTAGATCCATTACACGCTTTTCAATATAATCCTTCACGCCCCCCACCCTTCCAATATTTAGTCATCGGCGTTTTCATTATCACTAGAGTGATACCGGACATAAAACCTAATTGCCCGGGAAATATGAAATCGCTTCATAACATATATATGGCTTGGTTAGAGGGAATATGTGAGCTTACTTTAAATTTGTAAATTTGAACTGATACTATAGTCCCAGAATTATTTTTTCCGGGTTTACCGGTTGTTGGTTGTGAATGATCCCAAAATGAAAACCAGGTTTTTGGGAATCACAGCTACGGCGCCCACTGGTCCCAATGATTGTGCCTTTGATTACTTGTTCGCCTTTTTTAACTTTAATTTCTGCTAAATTTCCATAAACACTTTCCCATCCGGCCCCATGTTCCAAGGTTACCGCCAAACCCGTTCCGGAAGACCCCGATATCTCCTTAACAACTCCTTCAGCGCCGGCCATAATATTACTACCGGGGGCCGTTCCGATATCAATACCGGCATGAAGCTTCCAAGTATTATTTTCACTAATCCAATCAAACCTCTGGATTATTTCTCCGAATGCCGGACGGCTGAAACTTTCGGGGCTGAATTCGATAGCCTTTGCTTGTTCCTGGATTTTTTGGAGATGGATCTCTTTTTTTAACTGTTCTAGCTCTCGTTGTAATGTTTGGATTGTGGTTATCCCATCCGATTGTTCCGGTTGGAATGGTTTCCATTTTTTTAAACTGATCATTCCATGAGTTGGCCCCCAAAGATAAAATCCCAACCCAAAAGCAGCGGCATAGATTATCCAATACTTAGGCGCTAAATAAGGATGACTATTTTTAAATAACTGTGCCGCTTGTTTTTTGAGCAAAGTAAGTCGACCTTGGAGACCAGCGTAATAATGTGGGGCTTTTTTTCGGTTTTTAACGGGTTTTGCCATGGTCATCACCTCAATATTAATGGATAGTCTTTCCGGGATAAAAAAAAATATCCAGAAAATCTGGAAATTTTTGATCATTACGGGTCAATTTTTGATGGTAAAATTGAATTACTCAGCCTTTAGTTTAGTAAATCAGTCTTTAGCTAAATTTGAAATTTTCGCAAAAGATATCCCCCGATAATAGTGTTTTAAAATTTGATGAAACCGCCAGCCTTTTTTTCCCAATCCATCTGCGCCATATTGGCATAACCCCACTCCATGACCATAGCCTTTTACGGAAAAGGAAAGTCCGGAAGGGGATCTTTGCCATGAAAAACAAGTCGAAGTCAGTCCCGTTTTATTGCGAAACTCATTTCCACTTATCAACTGTTCTCCTAGAGCGAGGGTGAATACTCTTCCTTGGGGCGTCAAAGATATAATTCTAAGATTTCTAAATAAACGTCCCGAAATCTGGAAACGTTCTTCTAATTCATCCCAAGTAAACGAAAAAGTGTTGTGATATCGGGGGGAATGCTTGTCAAAATCGCACTTGACTCTAGTCAAATAGGGAATCTGATTATTCCAAACATCTTGCGCGGAAGCGGTCTCACCTCCGCATGTGGAATGAAAGACCGCATCTATCGGTTGGTTTTGATAAACCATAACCAAACCTGCTGTTTCTTCAACAGCCCGTTTGATTCTTTGATAGTTTACATAAAAGCTCAATCCCGGCCACCGTTTTTTTAGACTCTTCTCTCCCAACCAGGCTTGATGTTCTGCGGGGTCATCACAAATATCAGCATCCTGAAAATGCCGACATCCTTTACCGCCAAACCGCTTCATACGGTGGATCGCTAAGGTCCGCGCCGCCACCGCTTGGGCTTTTAATGCTTCCAACTCAAAGCAAGCCGGCATCTCGGCAGCGACTACCCCCACTAAATACTCTTCCAAATCAAACCGATATACTTTTCCGTCAGTTTTTGAAACTAATATTACCGGAATCCCACTCCGTTTTGGAAGGCTATCACTTCTTTTTAAGATCACCAAAGGAGTCAATGATACTAAAACTAACAGTAAAATTAGGGCCAAACCCGTATTCGGGCGCAACCGGATACCACCCTCCATCATTAATGGGCCAATGTTTATTATTCACCTTATGTAAGGCATCTCTAAAAGATGTCATCTTTTTGTTATCAATTTTTTCGTAAGGTTAAAGGAGGATATTGCCGATATTAGTAATAAATTATTACATGGAGGTAAACCTTGTCCGGGAAAACAGACCCACAACTAAACATGGAATTAATCTTAAATATTTTGGGCATCGACTTTTTTATATCAAAGAAACAAAATGATCGCTTAAAATCCAAAAATTCATAATTCAAAGAGGATGCACTTCCCCGAGGCCCTAGCGGCCATGGGTTTTTTTAATCTGCAACGCTCATCGTTTAATGTTTATTAATTGCTATTCTTATCACTAAAATGAGGTGAATTTAATTGAAAAAAACCGGGATAATAATTTTTATTACGCTTACGATCATTATGTTGATAATGGATGTTAATCTGGCGACGGGGATTGGCATAGCAGCCCTAGAAACCTCTCCTTCCACCCTAGAACTGACGAATGATCCTAACACTGGATCGGAGACGGATACAGCTGCTGAGGATCCTATTAGTGAAGCAAATCAGGAACAACCCAGCCAGAATAGCGCCGGGACAAATAACAACCCCGGTCCTACCCGAGTTAACCCAAGGACCCCATCGATCCCTTCCGCGGAAAGCGCCTCCGGTCTCAGCTCAACCACGAATGATCCTGGCGAGACTTCAGCTGATAATATTATCATCAATTCTTTACCGGAAATGCCCGTATCGGAAGAACCCGACACGCTTTCAATGATACTTAATTGGTGGGCAATTAATCCTTTAGAAATGAAGTTTTGGTACTTATTTTTAGTTTTAGGCGCCCTTTTATTTCTTTATCGACAGACCTCTTTTCGAAAGCCACTTCTCTTTGTCAGTCTTGTTATCTTCGGATTTTATTTTGGTAATAAAATAAATCCAATTAATTCAATTTTTGCACTACCGGTCGAAACCGGAACCAAATTAGTTGATTCCCTAATCATCGTTGCGCTCCCAATCGCTATCTCTTTATTTGTGGGAAGATTCTTTTGTGGCTGGGTCTGTCCGGTAGGGGCGGTCCAAGAATTGATTCATCCTGAAAAGTTTGCTTTTCAATTACCGCCGTTATTTGATAGAATTTTAGCTTCACTGAGGTATCTTTTGTTAATCGGGGGGATCTTTTTTTCCTGGTTCGCATTGGAAAATATCTGGAATAACAATGATCCGTTTCAAGGCCTATTCACTTTCAAGTGGTCCATAGTCTCGGCAATTCTGTTATTATCGGTCTTGGTGGCTTCCATGTTGATTGAGCGCTTTTATTGCCGCTACCTTTGCCCCCTAGGGGCGATTTTAGCTATCACCTCTAGGTTTAGCCTTTTTAAATTAAAAACCGATTCCGAACTCTGCATTGCCTGTGGAAAATGCAGTCAACCAAAGGCCTGTCCGATGGAGGTAATTGCCACGGCCAATCCCTATACGGATCTGCCTCATATTAAGCCGGCAGATTGTATCCTTTGTTATCGCTGC
>JAAYEK010000194.1 GCA_012728785.1 Bacillota bacterium
CCAACATTTCTCCGGCAAAGAGGGCAATCATTTCTCCCAGACTATGGCCGACCAGGTAATCCGCTTTGACACCGGATTCGGCTAATAATCGGTAAAGACCGGCGCAGATCAAAAACATAGCAGGATGAGTATTTTTAGTATTTTTTAATGATTGGTCCAGGGCGGTTTCGTCAGCGCCGAATAGGAGCGAGGTTATGGTATAACCGTGTTGGGCCCTCCATAAGGCATCAGCTTGGGCATAGAATGATTCAACTAACGGAAAAACTTCCGTTAATTCCTTACCCATATTTGGATATTGGGAAGCTTGTCCTGGAAAAAGGAAAGCGGTTTGAGCAGAGGTAACCGGTGGGTTCTGGCTATAATAGATGCCGGCTAGTTTCAGCTGCTCCGCTTCTACGGTTGGGCCGGTATCTGAATGTTGATTGAATACAGTCCATTTTTCTGTTAATTCCGGTTCAGATGATGCTAGGATTGCGAGACGGATTTTTCGTTCTCCGGAAATTTTGGCATTGTGAAGGAAGACCTTTTGACCAAAATTTGAATGGTCCTTTTCCGCTAAAAAGTCAAGGTAACTTTGGGTTATCTCTTCAAAAGAATCACCGGAAAAGAAGATGGCTTCCTTTTTACCTTTAGAGATTGAAGCATTGGAACCAACGGTAGTGGTCTGGTCGGGTCCAGGGATGGAATACGGTTTTCTATAAAATTCCGGACGAAATTCTTCCATGGTGATATGACAATTTGCGCCCCCAAAACCAAATGAGCTAATATTGGCTCGGCGTGGGTAATCGCTATGCTCGAACCATTTCTTTTGGTTGGTAAGTATATAAAACGGTGAACCTTCCAGTTGTAATTTGGGGTTAACTTGCTGAACTCCGGCGGTAGGCGGTATTATTTTATGATGAAGGGCCAGTACAGTTTTGATGATTGCCGCTGCCCCGGCGGCTGATTTTAAATGACCGATATTGGACTTAACCGAACCAACACCGCAATAATTGGTGTTAACCGCGCCTAGCCTGGCAAAGGCCTTTTTCAGTCCGCTTATTTCAACCACGTCTCCAACGATGGTGCCGGTTCCGTGGGCTTCGATCATTTCAATGGTATCCACTGGATACCCAGCCCCACGGCAAGCTTGTTCAATCACGCGGCTCTGCCCTTCTTCGTTGGGAGCGGCAATGTATTTGCCCTTGCCGTCGCTTCCCTGTCCGTATCCGGACAATAAGGCGATAATACGGTCGTTGTCCCGCAAAGCGTCTTCTAAACGTTTCATGACGACTACTCCACCGCCTTGACCGATGACAAAGCCGTTGGCCCGGAGATCAAAGGGGTAGGAGCCATCGGGAGATAAGGCGTTAATAGCGGAAAAAGACGCTAAAGAAGTAGCGCTAAGTGCAATATCGATTCCGCCGGTAATTACCGCATCGTACTCCTTACGCCATAGACCTTGGGCGCCGGAGATCATCGCTGCCAAAGATGAAGCGCAAGCGGCGTCCACTGTATAGGAGGGACCGTGAAAATCAAAAACATTAGCAATTCGACCAGCGATCAGGTTCTGTAAAGAACCCGGAGCAGTGTCTTCAGTAATCGGAAGGTTATTTAACAAAGCTTCGGTTACCAGCTCTTGAAGAAAGTTTTCATAATCTGATGGATCCATTTTTTCCCGAAGCTGTTTATTATTGCGGAGATGTTCTTCAAGAAGGGCGTAGAAAGACCTTTCAACGGCACGATCATATCGGAGCGCCGGATTTCCATTGCCAAAGACCACGGCGGTTCTTTCAGGAGGAAGTTTTTTACCCTGTAAGGATTTAAGGGCCTGATCCACGCAATAAATGGCTCCGTGTTGGTTTTGGTCCATTTGCTCGGCGACCGCCGGAGGTATTTTGAATTTACTTCCGGTAGCCATCACTAATTCGTGATTGATCAAAGCACCCATGATGGTATATGTTTTATTTTGCTTATCGATTTGTTTGAAAGTATCCGGGCGATAAAAGACCTTCGAATTTACGAGGGAATCCGGGACTGCTTTGATAGAAACCTTTTTTTCAAGTAAATTCAGCCAGAATCTTTGTGTATCCTCAGCATCGGGAAAAATTCCACCCAGGCCCACAATGGCGATTCGGTCTTCCGGGTAGTAATACTTTCTCATAGTTATTCCTCGTTTCGATTTAAATTTTTAATCAACGATACTATGAAAAAACTGGGTAATATCAATGGGAAGCTTTGGAACTCTTAAAACATTTAAATGCCCGGCATGATAGGAAAGGGTATTTTTTAGTCCGTAACGGTCAATAAATTCTTGATAAGTCCAGCCTTGGATAACCTGATCATAAATGGAATATCCAAGGGCGATTCGGTCTGAGGGGAGATCGGGACCAATACTTATCATGGGATCTAATATTTGAAAGTAAGATTGGGCCCGTTCCGGATCAAAGCCGGCGGTTTCCAAATCTTTTTGGACAGTATGCAATAAGGGACTCTCCCAAATCAACTGTGATAATCTGGTAACCGGGTTAATCAAGAACAAACCGGCTACTTTGTTTTCCAAAGTAAAATAACGTAATGAGATACACCCTCCCATACTAAATCCAGTAATCAGCGTTGGAAGGGGAGCTAAATAAGAGACTAATCCTACGGAGATTTTTAAATCAAAGACTGCTTGTTTAGCGGCATGTTGTGACCGGTATAAATCGGCGCTCCAAAAATACTCTCCGCTAAAAAGACTCGTTTCCGGCCTTCTTTCATAATGATATGGAAGAATTAATATAAATATATTGAAGCCGGCTTCTTTTAAAAGTTGAGTCAAAAAATTATAGTTGATTAGATTGTCATCGAATAATCCATGGACCAATAAAATATTACCACAAGCCTTCGCAGCCGGGTAAAAATGCAAATATACGCTATTGTTCTCCGGGTAAGGCCCTTGGTTGGGAGAAGGTACTTTGAGTATCTGATGAGAGTGATCGTCCCCCATAATGATCAGGGTCTTCGGATCAAATTCGGCTGCTTCCAAAGGGGCAAAAAAATTTTCTTCCTCCCTAAAGAGGCTGCCGTTGGGGGAATGGGTTACCTTAGAAAGTTTCTCATTAAGTAATTTATCAAGTGCAAATTGGTCCACAAATTTTGAGCTGGATTCATTCATCCCGAGACTACCTCTTGGCGATCTAAAGAAGCTTCAAAGCCTTTTAACGCCTTTTTATCAATTTTACCAAGGTTGTTTCGGGGAAATGTCTCAATAAAAGTAATACTCTTCGGTACCTTGAAACCGGCCAATTTTTCGGAGCAATATTTGGTTAAGTCCCGTTCCGAAACATTAACGTCCGGTTTTAACTGGACAAACGCCTTAACGACCTCGCCGTATAAATTATTTGCGATCCCGATGGCAGCTGAATCGATGACACCGGAAAATGAATTTAGGACCGTCTCGATTTCCAACGGCGCTATTTTAAGACCGGCGACATTAATAAATTCCGTTTTACGTCCGCTCAGCACTAGTGAACCATCGTCCAGCTTGTAACCGAGATCTCCGGTGTATACCCAACCTTCTTGTAATCTCTCCGCTGTGTCTTGTGGTTTATTTAAATATCCAAGCATTATTCCCGGACCCTTCACCCGGATTTCTCCAACAACTCCTGGGGAGACCGGGTTATGTTGATCATCAACAACTTCAACTTGGAGAATGCTTTTAGCGGTAACACCGACATTACCGGCGGGTTCCGGTAAACGATCGATCCGGGTAGTGATCAGCGTACAGGTTTCGGTCATCCCATAACCCTCATCAAGGTATAATCCGGTAGTCCGATACCAATTGAAAGTGGTATCGGTATTTAAAGGCGCGGCAGCGCAAAAAGCCGCTTTTAAACTCCTCAGATGCGAATGGATATCTTTGTATTGAAGTAGTTGTTGGTAATGGGTCGGTACCCCAAACAGATGAGTTATGTTTTCAGCGGCTATGACTTGTGCTACCTTAATGGGATGAAATGAACGCAAAAAAACCGTCGCCGCCTTATAGGCCAGTGAGGGAATTAAAATCGAAATCGATCCAAATCCGTGTGAAAAGGGGACAAAACAAAGAATCCGGTCGGTAGGCTGATAATGGTACATGCCGTCGTCATTTTTTTGCAGGAAAATCCCGAAACTTTCAGCAGGAAGCATTACCGCTTTTGGTTGGGAAGTGGAGCCTGAGGTATAGAGTAATAAAGCTAACTCTCCTACCCGATAGCGGTATGAATCAGAACCGTTGGTAGGGCTATAATTGGATCCATTAGCGATCAATGTTTCGATTTCCGTTACATTTAAAATTTCCGCCCTAGTATCAGTTAACGCGGTAATTTCGTTTTTTTTCAAATAACTAATGATGCATTTAGCTCCAGAATCATTTATATAATAGGGTAACTCCGGGGCTTTAAATAAGGGATCGACTAGACAGGTTACTCCCCCGAGATATTGGATGGCCAAATGAACAATGGCAGCTTCGGCGCTATTATACAAATGGCTCAAGATCACGTCTCCCTGTTGATAGCCTTTGTTTTTTAAGAAATCCGCCACTTGGAGTACTTGTTGTTGTAATTGGAGATAGGTAAATCGCCGGTTGTTCTCTGCATCGATAACCGCGATGTTCTCCAATTCATTACTATCAGTATTAAAAAGCCAATCACAATAGTTCATTGTAATCCCTCCAATAATATTAATATCTGAAAATACAACCACCGCTGCTGGCGCCGGCGCCATGGGCCATCATCATCACTAACATTCCTCTTTCTAATTGACCTGAGGTGATCAGCTCGTCCAACATTAAAGGACTCATAGCGGCTACGGTATTGCCGTACTTCCAAAAAACGCTGCGACTTTTTTCTCTGGGGATTCCTAAGATATCCAATTGGGCTTCCCAGATTTGAGTATTCTGCTCCGAGGTGACAAAAATATCGATGTCATCAATAGTCAATCCTGTAGCTTGAAGAAGCTTATCGGCTAACACTTGGGTAGACTCAACCACACTGTTATGGATCACCCGGCCATCACGTATTTGCATAGTATATGTACCGGGACCAAATTTAGTGGCGGTGGAATTGAGAAAAGTCGTACCCATCGGGATATAAGCATTATCATACAACAAGTGGTTGGTAAAGATATAACTGGCCAAAAAATGCTTTTTGTTGGTTTTTTCAAGCAACATAGCTACAATAGCATCGCCAAACATAAATACCGTTTTGGGATCGGGTTGATTCCAAGATTGATTAACCATGGAAGTAATTCCACCACCTAGAATCATTACATAATCATCTCCGGTGCCGATATAGCGCAACGCCATATCTAACGCGTGCATAAAACCACTACAAGCTGAGGAAATGTCAAATGCCGGGATTCCTTTGTCAACCTTTAACTCTCTCAGTAAGGCCACTGAGGAAGCAGGAATCTGATATTCGCCCAGCAATTTAGAGTAAATAATTCGATCAACTTGATCAATACCGACTCCGGCCCGTTGGAGACATTCCGTTACAGCTCGGGCCATTAATTGGGTCAACTTTTGTTTCGGATCTACCCAGCGGCGTTCCTTAATTCCTAACGTATATTGCACAGCCCGATCCGTAGCAAATAGATGGTAACGATCAATAATGTCTTGATTGGTAGTTACTTTTTCTGGAAGCCCGATCCCGGTCGAAACTATCCGAGCAAAACTATTGACATTCAGATTTTGGATTTGGGGATATATTAGATTATGGTTATTAGTAGTCATTTGAAATACCCCATAGTTTATGATTTAGGCCGCATTTATCTGGTCGGTAAGGAATTGAACCAAATTTTTCATAATATATAACTCGTCAGTAGGCTGTGGCATTGGAATGTTAAAGGTTTCAGCCAAGCGAAAACCTAATTCCACTAAAGCAATGGAGTCTGCAATCAAATCATTTACCAAATGGGTATCGGGGGTAATCTCTTCTTCATTAACACGTAAGTAATCCATTAAAATTTGTTTCGTTTGATCAAATACAGTTTGATAATTCATTTTTCCACTCCTCAAATTAAACTTTATAAATTAATCCGCCGCCGCTGATCCCTTCGCCAAAAGCGATCAAAAGGATAATCATGCCCGGTTGAAGCTTACCGGTTTTAAAACCATAGTCCAAAAGGAGCGGCAACATCGCGGACATTGTGTTGCCATGGGTCCTTAGTAAGGAGATGCTCTTAGTTTCATCCACACCTAGTGTTTCAAGGATTAAAGCTCTTATGGGCGCATTATTTTCAGTTGCTAGGACCAGATCGATGTTTTCAATGGTAAGGCCGCTTTCCTCTCTTAATTTTAGGTATATTTCCCGGGTAGCGCTGCGATAAAAGTCCTCAGCTATTTTCCAATTATCAAGCTGATAAGTATCGAAAAAGATTGACTGATCTTCATCCCAAGTAACGTTTTGTAAAAATTCCATCCCCTTGGCAGTCGCTAAGTGATAAAACTGATGGTTTGAAAAGAAATAACTTGCTAAAATATGAGGTTCGGTAGCTGGACCCAACAGTAGTGAAGCTGAAGCGTCTCCGAATAAAAAGGCGACTCTTGGGTCGGTTTTGTTTATTAGGCGATTATGAATTCCTCCGGAGGCAATCAGGATATATTCATCACCGGTGGCTATATACCTGGATGCCAAGTCCATGGTAATCAGAAAAGATGAAGCGCCCCCGTCGACATCGAAGGCATGATTGGCCGTTATGCTCCCCAGCTTGCTTTGCAGGCGGCTTGCGGTCATCGGCAATAAATTATCACCCAGATATTTATTAACGATAATCCGGGTGAGACTATCCGGTTCTAATTCATAGTTGGTAAGACATTGATGGGCGGCCTCGTATAAAAGATCACTGTCATCTTGCTGATCCTTGGCAAGATGTCTTTTTTCAACACCAATTGTTTTGATGATTACGTTACTTTTAAAAGGCAATTGATATTTGGAGATAATTTCCTCAGTAGTGATCACTGTATCCGGGATATAGGAGGCGGATGTTAAAATTTTACAAAATTTAGTTAATTTCTTCTTTTTATTAATTGGAAAACAAAAATTGGAAAGATTCATGAATAGTTCCTTTACAGGTTTAATTATCATTAGCGGTAATTCTAGAAAGATAATGAATTTTTATACTTGAAAGAGTTTAGTTGTAATTAACTCAAAATTTTCCAGTCACATAAAATATTATAATGGAACTCTGCTGGAAATAGCAACCCCCTTTTATTCGACATAAAATATTTTTAAAACAAGAATCCGCCTCAGATCAAAGGATTTCCGGGTATATTATAGAAATAAAATTTTATAACATTTTTATAGAGCGAGTTTCATAATGATAGTAATTAGATTAACCCATTATATTTAAGGAGCGATCTATCTGTCGACAAATAACATTCCTTTACTTCACGGGGAGCGGATTGACCGGCTAGGATATAACGGATTGCAAATAATTCAAAACCCGGAAAAATTTAAATTTACAATCGACGCTTTTCTATTGACCGGTTTTGTTGATCCGGGACCCAAAGACCACCTTATTGATCTGGGCGCGGGAGGCGGAGTGCTTTCACTGTTAATCGCTGGAACCAAAAGGATCGGATCAGTTTGTGGGTTGGAGATCCAAACGGATTTGGCGGATATGGCCCGGCGGAGCGTTGCTTTGAATGGGCTGGATACTACGATAAGAATTGTCGATGGTGATTTAAGACGTCTGCCATCGGAGCTGAAACATAATTCATTCGATTATGTCATCGCCAATCCGCCCTTTTATCCAGAAAATAAAGGAGTAATCTCCCAAAATCAAGCTTTGGCCATGGCCAAATTTGAAATCAGTTGTAAGCTTGAGGATCTGGTTGTGGCCGCGAAAAGGCTGGTTAAAGGAAACGGTAAATTCGCGATGATCTTCCCTTCCCAACGATTCACCGAACTATTGATAGTTTTGCATAAAAACTCCCTCACTCCTAAAAGAATTTGTTTTATACACCCCAAACCCGGATTCAAAAGTAATTTGGTCTTAATTGAGTCCCGTCCAGGCTCAGGCCATGGGGTAGAAATTCTTTCTCCGATAATTGTTTCCGACCAATATGGGGAATACTCTGAAATGATGAATCGGATTTTTCAGGGCGAAAAAATAAAATAAGTTAATTTAGGTTTGCGAGGCTAAGTCTTGGAGAACTGGAATCTAGTCAGGGATACCGGTTTAATGAAGTTGTTTTCAACTTTACCAGTCGCGTTTTTTCAAAAAGAACGTTGGTTTGCTGATCGCAATTGCCAACTTGAGCTTGTATTGGCCGATTCGATCCAATTTATTCGAACCAGTCCTCACCAGCCCGTCCTCACCTTCAATCTATTCCAAACCCGGCCATTCCATGGATACTATTATTATTTACCGTTATTAATTACTCAAAACCGGATCGGGGATCAAGAAGCATTATTCGAAAAAAACAGCTATTTTTTTTATGATGCCATCCCGACCTATGAGTATGTTACCCTCACGGAAGATTTCATTCAAAACCAGGCTGTTTTTTCCGCTGCCCACGGAAGTTTTCAATTTCAATCCTTCTCATCAGAAGTAAATAGGCCTAGAGTGCGGCTTCAAGGGAGTACCAGTAACTCACTGTTGTTTGTCGCCCGCGAATATTTGCTAAAAAACTACCGCCGGATTTATCCCGGAGTTAACCCGGAATTAAAAATAAGCACCTCATTAGCTGGAGTAGATTCCAAGCAAATACCGGAAATATATGGTTCCATAAATTATCATCAGAGTGACAGCGACTATACTTTGGGAATCATCATGGAGACTGTGGAAAATTTTGGGACTGGATGGGAACGTTGGGGTCGTTTAGTAAAAGAATTATCTTCCGAAAATGAACAGCTGCTCCAGGATGAGGCTGAATTATTGGGCCGGGCTTTAGGGGTCTTCCACGGAGAACTGGGGACTATTGCAAAAAAGAGTGGAGAATTCCTTTGTTTTGAAGGGACTGATTTGGAAGAACGGGTTGATAATATTAGTAATAACCTTCGAGAACTGGTGAGTTTGCCGGAAACCCAGTCAATAGTTGCGAAGCTGAAGGATGTAAAAAAAGGTCTGTTCCAAAAGAAGTTGGGAGCAAAATTTAGAATCCACGGCGACTTGCATTTGGAACAAGTTATTAAGACCGGGGCTGGATGGCGGTTTCTGGATTTAGAAGGAGAGCCGCTTAAACCGATCCCCGAAAGGGAAAACTATGATTCCCCTCTCAAAGATTTGGCCTCGATGTTAAGGTCGATTAGCTATCGGTTCTGTGGGGAAGCTGCTAATAATCGGGGAATAGAGGGTAAAATCAGTTCCGCTTTAACCGAAGGATATCTCGATGGCTGCCGTGAAGTTAAGGCCGACTTCTTACCGGAAACAGCCGAATTCCAATGGCTCTTGATTTTGTTCCAAATTGAGCGGGCGGCTTATGAGTGTTTGTATGAGTTGAAGTACCGGCCGGATTGGCTTTGGATTCCCCAGAGCGGATTGGCGGATTTGGCCCGTAGGTTATAAAGCTTCTCGCTGGTAATAGATTTTTATGATCGGAAAGGATGAACTTTATTGAAAGTAGCGCTGTTTACTAATGAATACCCGCCTAATATTTATGGCGGAGCAGGTGTTCATGTTGATTATCTGGCGAAATTTTTAGCCCAACTGGTTACAGTGGAGGTTAGGACTTTTGGAGAACAAAAGGACCCGGAAAAGAACAATCCCAGAGCAGTAGGGTTTTCCGACTGGGATCAGCTGGGCCAAGAGCAACTGGCCTTTACCAAAGTATTAAGGACATTAGCCGTCAATCTTGCTTATAATAATCAACCGTTAACTGCAGATGTGGTTCATTGCCATACTTGGTACACATTTTTTGCCGGATTTTTGGCAAAAATTTTGTATGGATTACCACTGGTAGTGACTATGCATAGTTTGGAACCACTTCGTCCCTGGAAAGAAGAGCAATTAGGGACCGGTTATCTTTTGAGCTCATGGATTGAAAAGAACGGGGTGGAAAACGCCGACCGGATCATCGCGGTATCGGAAGAAATGAAAACTGATATTATCAAGGCTTACCAAACGCCTGCGGAGAAGATTACAGTAATCCATAACGGAATTGACTTAAATCAATATCACCCGGTTAGGGACCGTTCTTATCTGGAACAGCAGGGGATCGACTTTCCGTATCTTTTATTCGTGGGCCGAATTAGTCGTCAAAAAGGCATTATTCAATTGTTGGAAGCGATGGCCCGCTTAGACCAAGTCCATCTAGTACTTTGTGCCAGTTCTCCCGATACTCCCGAATTGGAACGGGAAGTACGGGCAAAAGTAGCAGGAAATCCTTATCTTAAATGGATAAATGAGATGGTCCCTAAGGAGCAGGTTATTCAGCTATACTCACATGCGGCAGCATTTATCTGTCCGTCCATCTACGAGCCTTTTGGAATCATTAATCTGGAGGCGATGGCTTGCAAAGCTCCAGTGATCGCTTCCCGAGTCGGTGGTATCAAAGAAGTTGTGCTTGATGGGGAAACCGGTTTTTTAGTGAACCCCGATGATCCGGAGGAGTTGGCCGAGAAAATTAGGGTCATCTTAAATAATCCGGAATTAGCCGCTAGATTTAAAGAGGCAGGGCGAAAACGAGTTGAAGATCATTTTAGCTGGGAAACTATAGCCAACCGGACTGTGGAATTATATACTCAAGTCAGTAGAAAACCAGGTTTGGTTGCCTCACCCCACTAGTTACTTGGGTGCTTGATGGGGTCTGATTGCCGGGGGTAGCGGGTGGGTGAGGCGGCATCCGCCATTTGAAATTCCATTATTTTCAAATGTTTATAAGATCAGGACTTAAGACTTATTTAGTTTTTTAAAGAAGGCTTCGATATATTAAGTAAAGCAAGGATGCTGTCGGTCCGCCAAGGAAGGCGGTTTATTTATGACCTAAATTATCTGGATTTGCTGCAGGTTGAGCTAATCTGTATTTTATCACAAACGGGGTACTCCCGTTTTTTTGATCTTTTCTTTAGAAAAATCATATGATAGGAAGGGGTGTTTATTAAAATGGAGAATAATAAATCTGAGATTTGGCTTAAAGACCAAGCTAAAATCGAATTTTTATGCGCATTAATCTCCGGTTTAAGTTTAAGTGAGCGAAATTTGACTTTAAGCGCACTAGATTATCAGAGCCTGGGCCTATCTAAAAAACACCAGATCGAAGCGGCAATTGATCGCGCTGTGAACCTGGGGAAGATCATCGATGATTTGATTAGGGTATTGAAGAAAACCAGCTTTGATTGTCAGCTGGATAAAGGCTACTGATGTTTCCGAATTGAAAAACATCTATCAATCGTCAACTTTGTATAAAGTTACCCGATTGATGATCCGATATTTTAATATAGAACGGGGGGCGGCAATGGCTAAGAAAATTTTATTGGTAGACGACGCCAATATTATTAAGTTAATGTTACGCAAGATCCTTGTTGAAGGAGGATATGAAATCGCTGGGGAGGCTTCTACCGGAGAGGAAGCCGTTAAAAAATACAGCGAACTTCATCCGGATCTGGTGACTATGGATATCACCATGCATGGAATGGGCGGTATTAATGCCTTAAAAGCAATCCGGGAAATGGACCCCAACGCCAAGGTGATTATGTGTTCGGCAATGGGCCAGAAATACTTAGTTATGGAAGCCATTAAAGCCGGAGCGATCAATTTTATCATGAAACCCTTCGAACCCGATAAAGTGTTAGAAGCTGTTGAAAGGGCTTTTGCCAATAAGGAAACTGGAGAACCCTTATTATAAAGTTTAAGAAGAAGGAACTCAACAAATTGAGTTCCTTTATTAATTTAAAAGCATCTTCGACCCGATAACAATTAAAACGATGCCCAAAAACTTATATAAACCGAAAGTAATGTGTTCCATACCGAATAGGCCAAAGTGATCAATGAGATAAGCTGTTAGTAATTGAGCGCCGATGATTGCGGTTGTGGCGACTCCTACCCCTAGACGGGGAATACTATACGCGACCCCGAAGATAATAGCTACCCCGATGGGACCTCCCAACCAGGCAAACCAGGGTACGGATGAAAACTTGGCAAAACTCCCGTTTCCGAAGCAGAGTAATAATAAACCGGCGGTGATTGTACCCAGTAAATGAACACTGAAAGTGCCTTCCAAAAGACCGATGACCTTACCGAGGACACTATTAAAGGTACCTTGAATCGCCATCAGTGACCCGGATACGGCTGCCATTATTAAGTATAATATTTTACCTTTGAAATCCACGTGATCGTCCCTCCTACTATTTAGTCTGCATCTCAAAAGCACTCATATCCCAGTTAAATTAAGGCATATATATAAGTCAGATGAGCGGTTAAAACCTTCGGAGCTGACAGGGCAAAACCATCATAACCCTTTTTTAGGTAAGGAGCTATCAATGGAGATATTGAAAGCCACAATATTGGGGTTGGTTACCGGTGTTTCCGGAACTTTGGCGGGAGGGCTGATTGTATTGGGCCGGTTTTCGGATAGTCCGGCCAAACATAGTTGGATGTTGGGGTTTTCCGGAGGAATCATGACGGCAGTAGTTTTTTTCGACCTTTGGCCTGAAGCATGGAGCTTTGGCGGATTTTATCCAACAATTTTTGGGACTGGAATTGGAATGTTATTGGTGCAATATTTTGACAAAGTTCTAGCGTTGGTTCCGTGGTACCGACGGCGTAATTTTTCCAAATTGGCCAGAATTGGGATCTTATTAGGTCTGGGTATCGGCGCTCATAACTTTCCGGAAGGAGTAGCGCTGGGGACGACATTTATTGCTAATCGGGAGTTTCTAAAATGGATTGGATTAGCGTTAATAATGGCATTACATAATATACCGGAAGGGATCGTGATGACTTCCGCCTTTAAAATGGCTAATATCGGATCCTTCAAAATTTTGTTGGCCTTAGTGATGGTGGAAATACCAATGGCCTTCGGTGGAACTGTTGGTGCAATCCTGGGCCGAGTTTCACCATTGATGGTTTCCCAGTCATTGGGGTTTGCCGGGGGGGCCATGGTCCTTTTAGTCGTAAAGGAACTTTTACCAATGGCCCGAAAACTCGCTGGTTTTTTTTGGGTCGGAAGCGGTTTGGCTACTGGATTATTAACCGGAGTATTGTTGGTAAGGATCCTTTAACTTGCATCCGGCAAATAACCGTTTCAAAAAAGTCAATCAGCAAAATGGCTGCCGCTACCGACTTCTGTTTTTGTTATAGATCTACATCTTTAAATTAGCTTATTTCAAACAAGGAGATCACTTGGAAGAAATATTTGATTTAGTAGTTTCTTCATCGGAGTTTTTATAAAGGATACCATATTCGATACTATCAACCAAAGCCTCCCATGAGGCTTCAATTAAGTTTTCGGATACCCCGACTGTTCCCCAGGAGTTTTTCCCATCTGCACTTTGGATTAATACCCGGACCTTAGCGGCTGTTCCCCGGTTTTCATCAAGCACCCGCACTTTATAATCAATTAGGTTGATATCGGCGATTTCAGGATAAAAACGGAGTAGTGCTTTTCGAATGGCGCAATCCAAAGCGTTAACCGGTCCTTCACCTTCAGCGGCGGTGATTTCGGTTTCATTACCGACTCCAACCTTGATAGTGGCTTCGGTGAGAACGGGTAGATCACCGCGCTTTTCAACGATGATCCGAAAGCCATTCAAAGTAAAAGCTTTTTCATAGAGGTTGAAAGCTTTTTTAATAACCAAGTCAAAGGAGGCTTCGGCCGCTTCAAATTGATAGCCGAGGTTCTCTAATTCTTTCAAATTATCGGTCAGTTTTTGAACTTGCGGGTCTTCCTTTTTCGTTTCGGGAAAAAATTCCTTGATTTTGTTCAGTACCGTACTCCGACCGGCTTGATCGGAAAGAAGAAAACGCCTTTCGTTTCCTACGTGTTCCGGACGGATATGTTCCAAGGTAACCGGATTTTTAATAATTGCATCGTGATGGGTACCTGCTTTATGAGCAAATGCCGAAGCGCCCACATAGGGTTGGCGTTCATCATGCTGTAAATTGGTGAGTTCGGAAACAAAACGGGAAGCCTCGGTTAACAGGTGTAGATTTGGTCCGACAGTAGTCTCATAACCCAGCTTAATGATTAAGGTTGGAATAATACTGGTAAGATTGGCGTTACCACAGCGTTCCCCATATCCGTTAAATGTTCCCTGGACCTGAGCGGCTCCGGATTGGACCGACATTACTGAAGAAGCCACGGCGGTGCCAGAGTCATTATGGAAATGGATACCAATTGGTAACGAAAATTCTTTTTTTATTCGCTTAAAAATATCAACTGCTTCTAAAGGAAGAGTACCGCCGTTAGTATCGCAGAGGACGAGGGCATTAGCGCCGCCCCGAACTGCGGCTTTTAATGTTTCCAGCGCGTAGTCGGGGTCTGCTTTATAACCGTCATAAAAATGTTCTCCGTCAAAAACAACTTCCCGACCGTTTTGGCGAAGATAGGCGATGGAATCTTCAATCATTTGAAGATTTTCGGCCAGACTAACTTTTAAAACTTCCCTGGCGTGCAGGTCCCAACTCTTCCCGAAAATAGTCACCACCGGAGTATTGGTTTTTAAAAGGTCGCCTAATATTTTATCTTCTGCGGGAGGATTGTTGGCCCGCCTAGTGCTTCCGAAAGCGGATAATTTGGCGTGTCTAAAGTTTATTTTGGCTGCTGCCCGATAAAACTCTAAATCCTTGGGATTTGATCCCGGCCAACCGCCTTCAATATAATCTAAACCGATGGCGTCAAGTTTTTTAACGATCCTAAGTTTGTCTTCCGCTGAAAAAAAGACGCCTTCACCTTGGGCTCCATCACGTAGGGTCGTATCATAGATAATAACCTTACTCATTAGGATCACCCCCTTGTTTATTGTAAGACAATTTAAACTAGTCCACTACCTTTTTTTATAAAAAATCCAGAAACTAATGATTTCAGAATAATCGGATGGATTTTGAATTATATTTTATCCTGCCTTAAAGATGAAGTCAATTAAAATTTTGAATTTATTCAATTCAAGGTGAACTAGTGGTATTAGCACCATTATTATGCTTTGGTAATAATCTATAGATGAAATCATACGGGGGTTTATGAGATAAGATGGGATGGAAAGTTGTCACGGCATCCGAGGCGCCGTTGGGTAAAAGAGTATTACACATTGGAAGCGTGGGCAAAGATGTTCTTGAGGCCCAGCGGTTACTTGCAGATACGGGTTTTTATTTTGGAGATATCAATGGTTCATATGGAATTTTAACCGAAGAAGCGGTAGTGCTTTTTCAAAAAACCTTCAATTTAAAAAAGGATGGAATTCTAGGTTTGAATTCTGTAGCAGCCTTGAAAGGGGCCTCCACGAAACGAATTCGACTAATTTATACAGTAAAACCCAGAGAAAATATAAAAATAATCTCAAAGAGGTTCGGAGTTGCCAAATCAGCCTGGCAAAGTATCTCCGGTCAAGGCAATCCGGAACGAAAAATCTATCCCGGAATGAAATTGTTATTAAACCAAAAAGTAGTACTTTGTTCCGGTAAAAGAGCCGAGGGTTTTCCAGCCACCGCCGGTTTAGATATTGGCTGGGAGATTAATGCTAATAGTGAAGTGGTTCGGATTGAAAAAACAAATGGGGCCGGAACTTTTGAAACCCTATCCGCCCAACCCGAAGTTTGGTCAAAAGTATTAGCATCTGATAAGGATTGGGGAAAAATTGCCTTTACTTTTAAACGGTGGCCTCCCCAAAGTTGGGGAATTAATTTTAGCAATGCGCCAATGGAAACGATCTTTCGGTGGCAGGATTTATTACATTATTTATGTAATGCTCTGGCGATCAAACAAATACCTTTGCTAGTAATCCCGTTCCCTGTTGCTAATAAGGTCCTTCAAAATAAAATTTTCCGGATCAATCTTTTTAAGCTAAGCAAATTAGTTAAACTGTTAATAATTGAACCTTCCTATGTAATGGAATCGCCGGAAACTTTTTTGCAATCCGGGACCAACTTAATAGGAGCCCTTCGCAAGATGATCAATTACAATATTGGTATGAAGACTCTTTTAATGGGGCGAGTCGGTGGTTGGGATTGGAACCTTGATCAAGGAGGCCGATGCCGGCAGGTTTCGTTTCGGGAGGCAAGGCTATTGGCCGCCATGAACTATCGTTTTGTTAAATATAGTCGGGACTCGTTTCTTACGATAGTCGAATACCTTCGCCACCAGGAGCGTCACTGTTTAATTTTTCGGGACCAGCAAGG
>JAAYEK010000195.1 GCA_012728785.1 Bacillota bacterium
AAACTATACTAGTTAATCCTTCAAGAATAATAAGGAGAGGATACATCATCGTTGTTATCATATTTTTGGGTACTCAGAAAGCGGGGTCCAGCCGGGATGCGCTACAGACCGCAGAAGAACTGGGCTATTTCACCTGTCTATTCACGAACAATCAGAAACAAATCTTTGATCGCGTAGCATATCCTGATGTCCATTTAATGCAATACTGCGATCTTGACGATATTGAGGCCGTACGGGAGACGATCAATTATCTGCGGCATAGCGCCTTGAATATCAGTGCCATCATTAGTTATGTTGATCCCTATTGTGGTTTGGCTGCCAAACTCGCAAAAGAGTATGGAGTTGGATGTTTTACCTGCGAAGCTTTGGAAATCATGCATGACAAATTGCGTTCCCGAGAAATATTAAATGATACGCCATATAACCCGGCCTACTTGGTAGTGACGCAGAAAAACTATCGCACCGACCAGAATATACGCAATCTTCTTCCGGCGGTTGTAAAATACCACGACTCTAACGGCTCCAAGGATGTTTATTATTGCGAGAATATCGAGGCATATTATAAATATTGTGAGCGTCTTTTCCGCGAGTACCCTGGCAGTAAACTTATCGTTGAGGAATATCTTGAAGGCCATCAGTTCATCGTCGAAACACTGGTTGTCGACCGAAAAGTGCACATAGTCGGTCTGATCGAACAAGAAGTGGATTTCGTCAACGAGCACTTTATCATTACCGGATATAATTTGATTACAAATATGCACCGATCCTATTACGAAAAGCTAAAAACAGCCGTGGAGACGATCATTTCCAAGCACGGACTGGAAAATGGTCCCTGTCATTTGGAAATGCGGCTGACGAAGGGAAAATGGAAACTGGTGGAGGCTAATCCTCGCATCTCGGGAGCGGGGATGAATAAACTCTTGAAAATCGGTTTTGGAATCAATCTGGTTGCGGAAACTTTGAAACTGGCAATGAAGCAGGAAATCGATTTAGAACCCCGCTTCTACAAAAACACCTTTGCTCAATACATTATCCTGGAAGAAGAGGGAATTCTTCGGAAAATTACGGGAAGGAAAGAGGTTTTAGACAGTCCGGGTGTGGAATATGTTTATATTAAGCCGAAAAAGGGATCTTACCTTCAACTTCCAACATCGCTTGGAAACCGTTATGCTTATGTTATCGCCACCGGTAGATCTGAGGCTGAAGCCCGGGCGAATGCAAAAAATGCTGCAGAGAAAATCGTCTTCCATTTATTTACTGAATAAAAAAACTCCGTTCCTAAAAGAGAACGGGGTTTCTTCTTGAAGTATTACCTAAACTGTGTTAAAATAGTTGCGGTGATTTATATGAACTATTATTTAGGTATTGACGGCGGTGGAACAAAAACCAAAGTTTGTCTGATTAATGAAAATAAGGAAATTCTTTACGAGGCCACTTCCGGTCCCTCGAGTATTGATACCGTTACACCCGATCTGACTTTGCGTTCTTTTTGTTCGGCTCTGAGCAAAATTGAAGAAAAACTCGGTTTCTTTCCGGAGTTTGACGGCGTGTTTGCTGGAGTCGGTGGCATTGTCACTAAAGACCACGAGGAGATTGTTGAAGCTTTATTGACGAAACTACCGGGAGTTAATGAAAAAACCAAAGTACAAGCGCGCAATGATATGGAAATTGCCCTTGCCAGCAGTCTATGCAAGGAAGGGATTGCTATAATTGTGGGAACCGGAATGGTTGCTTTTGGAAAGAAAGCCGGAAGAACCCATAAAAGCGGTGGTTGGGGATTTAAAGAAGGTGAAATCGGAAGTGCCTATGATCTGGGAATGCAGGCAATTCAGATGATGATCAGAGCCTATGATAACCGGATTCCGAAAACAGCTTTTACCGAGGAAGTCTATAAGAGGCTGGGGATGGAGCGCGTTACCGATTTTATTCAGATCATGGACCAACTCTGGGGAAAGAGAACAGAGATTGCTTCTTTAGCACCACTGGTTACAAAATTCGCCGACCAGAATGACCCTCATTGTTTGAAAATCATCGAGAAATCAACCTATGAAATCGCCCTCGCTGTTAGAGGCGTTTATAAAACCTTGGAGATGAATGCTCCGACCCTTGTTGTTATCGGTAGTTTAGGTAATTCCGAAGGTCGTTTCCGGACCATGCTTCATGAAAAAATCCATGGCATTGATGCCAAGATTAATATTATAGCCCCGCAAGTCGACCCGGCTTATGCCGCGGCTTTACTGGCAAGTGATTTATAAATAAAAAGAGCAAAGGCTCTTTTTCTCTTGTTTTTATCTTATGCTTGAACTATAATAGTAAAAAGGGGTAGTTTGCTACTAGAGGAGAGTGATTATATGGCATTCCGGAAATGCCTTGAATGCGGTCGGGGAATCGGCGGAGCAAAACACTGCTCTTATTGCGGTTGTGTTTGGGAAGATTCAAACCCGGTTTATGAAAAAGGACTGAAATTTTTTGATAAGCAGGATTACAAGAGAGCCGTAGAATGTTTCTTAAAGGCAGCTAAAAAAGAATATGTTCCTGCCTTTAATAAACTGGGATATTGTTATGAATTTGGGATGGGTGTTGCTCAGGATTATAGTATGACTGTGCACTGGTATCTAAAAGCTACCGAAAAAGGCTATGCTCCCGCCCAGAATAATATTGGCCGCTGTTATTACAACGGACTTGGCATAAAACAAGATTTTACCCAAGCCTATAGGTGGTTCATCAGAGCAGCAGAAAACGGCAATACGGAAGCCTTAAACAATCTTGGTTGCTGTTACTACTACGGAAATGGTGTGAAGCAGGATTCCTATCAAGCTATTGAATACTTCCGTAAAGCGGCAGAAAATGGAAATGCTGATGCTCAACACAATCTGGGTTGCTGTTATATGTCCGGATATGGTGGGGCGCGGGATTATGAGGAAGCGGTCAAATATCTCACAGCAGCCGCTGAGAGTGGGCATACTGAAGCCCAGAATAATTTAGGCGATTGTTATGCCTATGGATATGGCGTTGCTATTGATTATCAGAAAGCATTCTCTTGGTATAGCAAGTCCGCTACCGGTGGAAGTATTTGCGCCCAAAACAATCTCGGCGAATGTTATTTCTATGGCGAAGGTGTGAAAATAGACTACAATAAGGCGGCATTTTGGTTTAAGAAATCGGCTGACCGTGGACTTGAAGGCGCTAAAAGAAACTTGGAACAATGTTTGAAGAAAATTAAAGAATAGCATATATAAAAGTGCAAATATTTTTCCGGTCCCTTCCCATATAATGTACCGGGAGGGACTATATGAAAGTAGATCTGGTATTTGAAGGCGGAGGAATCCTGGGCTTGGCTTTTGTTGGGGCTTATGAAGCCCTGGTAAAGAGCGGTTATCAAATTGCAAGAAGCGCCGGGACTTCAGCGGGTTCGATTATTTCTGCTTTGATCATGGCCGGATATTCCTATGAAGAATTAGCTTCTGTCATTAGAAAGACCGATTTTTCTGTATTTCAGAAAAAGACAAGACTATCCCATTTTGGTTTGTTCGGTAAGGCTTTGTCTGTTATTTATAATAAAGGTATATATGATATTGGGATTGTTCAAGAATGGCTGCAGGGCTTGTTGTTGCGAAAGGGTGTAAGGACTTTTAAGGATTTGATGACTGGTGGCATAAGTCCGCTCAAGATTATCGCTGCCGACATCACCGACCGGCAATTATTGATTCTACCGGATGATGCCTCCTACTATGGTATAGAACCTGAGGACTTTAGCGTTTCTTTAGCAGTCGCCATGAGTTGCTCCATCCCCTTGTTCTTCACACCAGTGAAGATAGCCCACGGAAGGGTGACTAATTACATCGTTGACGGGGGACTCTTAAGCACTTTTCCGATTTGGATTTTTGACGTTGAGAAAACGCCCCGCTATCCGACCTTTGGTTTTAAAATAAAGGATCCGAAAAGCAATACAGCACAGGGGAAAGCGGGGATCATCCCCTATCTGAAGGACCTAATAACTGCCTCTATAAATACGGAAGAAACGACCTATTTACGCGATGCAGATTTAGTCCGTACCATCATCATTGATTTTGATAATAAGAATAAATCCACTGATTTCAAAATAACACGTACTCGCATCAATTATCTCTACGAATGCGGATATCAATCAACAATTGCTTTTTTGAAACAATGGAATTTTTTTGAATATGTAAAGAAATATCGAATGTAAAAAGGAGTGTCTATGCTAGGTGCAATAATTGGCGATGTTGTCGGTTCTCGTTTTGAGTTTGCCAATATAAAAAGGAAGGATTTTTACCTTTTCCATGAGAATTGTTTTTTCACGGATGATAGCGTAATGACGCTTGCTGTTGCTAAAGCCATAATGGCGACGGGTCGGATTACTACATCTTTGGATGACTACTGTAGGCTCTTAGAGCGTAATGCCACTAAGTATTTACAGAA
>JAAYEK010000196.1 GCA_012728785.1 Bacillota bacterium
ACAATCACCGATTGCTAAGAAAGATAGGGGGATAGCTCTTGGAATCTGTTTCCAAAAGTCGGCTGGAAATAGTTTTACTGAGCAGTAAAATTATTTTTGGAATTATATTATTTTTAGGAATAATTATGTCCACTACTTATCTGATTTGGAGCGAGGGCAGGATATTACCTGGAGTAAAAGTAGGCGGAGTCAGATTGGGTGGGATGAAAGCTCAAAAAGGGACAGAAATATTTACCAGCGAAGTGAAAGGTTTCGCTGAAAAGAAAGTGGTGTTGGTATATAAGAAACGCCAATTAAACCTAGTCTTAAATTCAGTCGGGATTAAGCTTGATGTTCCCGAGAGTATAGCTAAAGCTTATCAAGTTGGCCGGACCGGTCCCTTTTGGCGGCAAATGGTTTCACGGTGGAAGATTTACCGGCATGGCTATAATTTACGACCGGTTTATAATAACAATCGGACCTCTATAAATTCATTTTACCATTTACTCGAAGCCGGTATTGGCATTGAGCCAATCCGTTCCATAGTGGGAATCAACCGGGAAGGGGCAATAACTTACTCTAACAGTAGAACTGGAATTGTGATCGACCAGGATAAATTGACTGAAATAATGGAGGACGCAGTTTTACAAAAGAAAGATACGGTTATTGAGATTCCAATCAAAAAGGTAGTCCCTCCTTTGACGGAAGATGATATCAAGCGGTGGGGAATGGACCAAGTTCTAGGGATATATACTACCAAATATGAGGTTGATCATAAAGAAAGGGTCAATAATCTGATGATCGCCAATAGCGCGATACATAATGTGATAGTATACCCTGGACAACAGTTTTCCTTTAATACTTGGGTAGGACCCCGGGTAACCGAGGCCGGTTATAAGGAAGCTCCGGTGCTATATTTGGGAAAGTTGATTCCAGGAGTTGGCGGTGGAATCTGCCAGGTATCTTCAACTTTATATAATGCCGCTTTATTAGCAAATTTAAAGATTATTCAAAGACTGAACCATACGGTTCCGAGCTCATATATTCCTTTAGCAAGAGATGCTACCGTTGTCTACGACGGAGTTGATCTAATCATTGAAAATAATTATGACAACCCGATATTGTTAGTTTCAAACGTAGAACCGCCTTATTTGACGGTGGCGGTTTTAGGTAGAAAAACCGACTGGAAAAGGGTCGAGGTGGAAACGAAAATAGTAAATACTTATCCGTATAAAACCCGTTCCATTAATGATCCTTTGTTAGCTATTGGAACCCAACAAAAAATGATAAATGGCCGTAAGGGTTATAAAGTTGAATTATGGAGGACTATTGAATATTTAGACGGTTCTTTGAAGAAGGAATTGGTAAATACCAGTATATATCCGGCCCAAGCTGAAGAATATAAAGTAGGGGTTAAACCAGACTGACTTTTCCCTGGGAAACCCTACAAATTCAGCTTTGGATGAACCTTTATAAGGAGCGATTATCACGGGTCCGGATAAGTTTGATAAAGTCGTGGCGTTATGTTTTAGCCCGATAGGAGACACTATATTTGCTACTCCAGCCATTCGGGCTTTACGGTATAATTTGCCCCAAGCCAAAATTGTGATTTTAGCCAACCAATCTGCCGTTGAGGTATTTAAAGATAATCCTTATCAAATAGAAGTTTTGGCTTGCGCTGATCAATGGGATTTATTGAAGAAGCTGGTCGAAATCAGAAAGCATAGTTTTGATTTGGCAGTAGGCCTTTCACAAATTGGCGGGTTTTTTACCAGGTTTTGCGGCACGCCGTTCCGGAGCGATTTTATTTCAATTGAGGGCAAAGAGTGGAGCGGTTCTGTGGTTCAATTATGCTTGGAAGTAATAGCCCAGGTAGGTTTGGCGGTTAACACCTATGATACGGAGTTTTGGGTTACTGACTTACAGCAACGGAAAGCCGATTGCTTTTTAGCAGAAGTAACTGATAAGCTCCGCAAGCCGCTAGTTGCCATTCATTGCGGGGGGCATTATTTTGCAAGAAAACGTTGGCCAGTACTCAGTTTTATCAGATTAATCGCGGCTATCTTCGAAGAAACCGCATACCAGGTTATGCTGGTAGGAGGAAAAGAGGATCTGGAAAGCGCTGCTTTGATTAAATCGGTTATTCCGGAGGTAATTGACGGGACAGGTCGGTTTTCTTTGGGAGAAACAGCGGCTTTGCTTAACCGGTGCCGTCTCTTAATCGCCAATGATTCAGGGCCTTTACATTTGGGGGCGGCTATTGGTGTTCCCACTATCGGTTTGTTCGGTCCAACCAATCCGGAACAGTTTTTTCCTTATCGTCACCCTTTACATCGTTATATCTATAAAAAAATTTCATGTAGTCCTTGTTATCGTTTCAGAGGAGGACCTTGGCAATATCTACCCCGATGTTCTAAAGCATATTGTATGGAAGCGATCAAGGTCGAAGAAGTTTTATGTTTGGTACGGGATAAAGCTTTAAATGGAGTGAATACATTAGTTGAGGTGACTGGAGATCGCTGAACAAAGTAAGGTTAAAAAAGGAATTTGGTATACGTTATTATTTAGCATTATCGGGTTGGTATTAATTTCAAAGGAGATTGCCAAGGATTCGTCAGGGTTTAATTTAACCAACCTGAATTTTGCCATACTTGGTTTAGGTTTTTTTATTTTAGTACTGGTTTGGCTTTCAAAAGCGTATCGGATCTTTGTGATTGCTCGGGGAATGGGGGAAAAAATCTCCTTGAAACATTGCTTCCAGATTTATTTGGCTACTTGTTTTATCTCGCATATTACTCCTTTTAATGCCGGTGGGACACCGCTTCAAGTTTATTTACTACATAAAAAGGGGATCGGCGTTGGTAAAGCGACTGCCGTAACAACCATCGATTTGGGGCTGCATTCAATCATATACATAATAGTTTTAATCGGTATCCTTTCTTTTAATGTGGGCCTATTAGGAAGGCAGGGATTATTTGATCTAAGGGTACTTAAAAAAGGGTTGCTTATTTTGGCATTGATAGCGGTCTTCGGAGGGCTGCTGTATTACTTATTTCGTCATTATTGGTCCGAAAAAGTCAAATCTTTAATTGGAGAAAAGGGTTGGCTTAACCGATTAAAAAAAGAGTATCATTTATTTAGAGAAGGATCTTCCTTACTGATCAAAACTAACTGGGCGGCAATGATTCAAGCGGTTTTGGCCAGTATCGCCTATTGGTTGTTATATCTAATACTAGCTCCGTTGATTTTGATCGCCATGGGTAAAACAGTGGATATTATTGCCTTAGTATTCCGACAATTGATTTTTAACGCAGCCCTACCTCTGATCCCTACCCCGGGAGGAAGTGGTGGGTCGGAGGTACTCATATCTTATTTATTCCGTGACTTAACCGGGACCCAGGGGTTGGGTTTATTCGTTTTTATCTGGAGGATCTACACTTTTTTCAGCTCCTTATTGGTTGGTTGTTTTTATTTTTTGAGGATAACTCGCTAAAAAAGCTTATGAAAAATTTATCTTTCGCACAAACTAGTAGCGGAGGATGATTTTTCATGGGCTACCATTTATTTAAAACTAGAGCGGGGATGCGTCCAAACCCTCTTTTATCAACGGTAACGATCAAAAACTGGTTGCTGCCTGCTTGGTTTGTTAAACAGAGTAATCCGTCAGGTCCCGGTTATGTTTTTGACTGTTGCCGGTTTGCCAATTTATGTTATCGTAATTGGACCGCTTTCTGTGATGAGAATGGCGAAGAAACGTTGGCTGTTGATGAAGAGGGGACCATATCTTTTTCGAAATTAGGGGTTTCCGTTGAAATTTGGGTTAAGAGTGGAAATGCATTTTTCAGGCCGGGACGTTTTTTTAGGACCCAGCAAAAAGCTGCTTCGAATTTTCTTTGTATTAAAACGAAGAATTTTTTTCAAAACGGATTTTTTGAAAGCCGGATTTTTCGAATCGATGGAAGTAACGGCATATCGATGGGGATGGAAATAGAATTTCATGCCAAGGGCGAATATGCTTTCAGTAATTGGCTATTATTATTGGTGATCCGTCCTTTTGACCATAATGGATTAGCGCCTATCAATCGAATGGAATATAAAAATTTACATCTGAAAGTAAATAACAAAGAGTTAATCCAGTTCGAAACCGAGCCGAATATCGTTTTTTGCACTCAAGGGGGCGCGGGGGATATTACTGAATATTTTAAACTGGAGCAAAACAACGATCTGGTCTCATCGTCGGCTGGAAATTGTACCGGAATGATCGGTTACTTGATTCGTCCCGCTGATGATCTGGTAAACAGAGTAGGTTTGAAAATAGGGCCGTCAAAATTATTTTCCAGTCAGGAGATTTATTTTTCTAAAGGATGGCTAGGTGTAAACGAACAGAAATGGATTAGCCGCTTTTGCTATCAACACCGGATGATCAAAACTGACTTAAAAATCGATTATCTTTACCAGACCAACTGTAATTATTTGAATATGTTTAGCAGCAATTTAAATGAAGGGGTAGATGTATACCGGATATTGGCTTTGAACCGTTTGGGGCTCTATGAAAAAAGCCGTGCTTTTTTAGTAGCCGCCTTAAAAAAGGTCCGTTGGGACGGGTCGATTGTTTCATCAAAAGGGTTGACTCCGGAAACGTTGGTTTGCGCCTTAAAAGATTATTATCGGTTTAGCGGCGATCAAAAAATAATTAAAGATTATTGGCAAGTCTTAAGACGAATTGGCTTTTGGTTAATTCAAAATAAGAAGTCGGTCCCAATCAATTTGGCTCCGTCGTGCGAGTGGCATTTGGGATGGACCTGCGCCGCTCTTAATGAATTATCGAAAATGGGCGAGATCTGTGGCGCTTTTGAGGACGTTCGGTTTTTCCGAGAACATTTTCAAGAGCTTTGGGCTGATATTTTAAGTTTTTTTTCCCATCGAGTCAAAGGGAATCTCCAAGAAATTTTTTGTAAAGAACTCTCTGTAATTAAACTCATGGATTGCCTATGCCTTTCTTTTCCATTGGGTCTCTATCCAAGAAACGAGAGATTTATCGAGGAATTGATTCTTCAAGTTAAAACTGCAACTTATCATGGCGGAGTGATTTCGCCCCTAGAATTTCAAGGTGTGGATCTGGGACTGACAGCCAAGTTGGGATCGATTTTATTACGTGAAGGACTGCAGTATGAACCTATTTTCAAGTTTTTAAACGAAACGGTAAGTTCAACCGGATCTTGGCCGGACCGGATTCATCCGGTTTTAAAAAGAGGAATTGGCGTTACTGGTCATTCCCCTGAAGTATGCTGCCATTTTTTATTATTACTCCGAAATATGATGGTTATGGAAGAAGACGGCATGCTTCATCTATTGCCTGGTGTTTTATCGAGTTTCAGTTGGCATTACCCAAATATTGAGTTAAGACGGCTACCAACTATTTTTGGCGAGATTTCACTAAGATGCCGGAGTGTCGGTGATATTATTCAGATCGATTTTAGCGCTGATTATCGTATTAAGCCGCAACAGATCAGGTTAAAGCTAAATGCTTGGGATCGATTGTTATATTCGGATTCAGTGATCGGCCAAACCGGAAAATGGGTCGCTTTGGGTCCTGACTTTAAAATGCTTAGGTTACGGCGGACCATAAAAATAAGCATGTCTTGACAACACTTTTATCTGGAAGTTATAATATATATTATTAAGTGGTTTTCATAATGCCAAAAATCTGAAAGCTAAGTCTTCGACATACCCTCCAGGTTGCGGTCTTTTATGAAAACATAAATTAGGTTTAAAAAGCCAAGGGAGGAATTGTTGAAGTATGGCATTGGAAGTTGGCCAGATCGTGGAGGGCAAGGTAACAGGTATTACTAATTTTGGAGCATTTATCGAACTTCCCAACGGTCTAACAGGTTTGGTTCATATTTCCGAAGTAGCGGATGAATATGTTAAAGACGTTAATCAGTTTCTAAAACAAAATGATCTGGTCAAAGTTAAGGTTTTGAATTTGGATAAGGGTAAAATCGGTTTATCCATAAAACAGGCGCTAAAGAAAGTGGAGCGCGTTCCAAAACAAAATCATCAAAATTTTGAAGACAAGTTAGCTAAATTTATGAAGGATTCCGATGAAAGGCAATCCACTTTAAGGAAAAATACCGATGCCAAAAGAGGCGGGCGTGGTGGTGGACGGGCGCCAAGTATGTAATGTAATCTAAGCAATAAACCGGCTTAAAGCGCCGGTTTTTTTATTTCTGCAACATAGTTAGGATGGTAAGGGGATCATCACTATTTAAATTCAACTCAGTGATTATTTGATGAAGAAATTGTTTTATGGTGGTTTTTTTATGAAAATGGAAATGAGGATTGGGTAGTTGTAAAGCGATTTCTCCCAACGTCCAAGGTTTGTAAAAAGAACAATTAATCTCTTTGGCGGTTTGGAGGGCGGTCTGATAATCGCCATCATTTGCCGCAATAATCGCTATTTCGGAGAGGACCGAAGCGCGGTTGACTCCGAGTAGTGTTGATTGGTCCTCGATCTGATTGGCAAGTTCGACCGCTTTTGGATATTGGCCTCTTCGAGCGTGTTGGATCCCGATCCGAGCAAGGGTATTACTACGGATGTCAATAGTAAGATAATCGGGGATAAAAGATTTCACCAGTTGCAATGCGTGATCGGTTTTTCCGATTTGATCATAGGCGGCGGCAATTTCGGCAAAAGCTTCGGCCCGGTTAAATTCGGGGAGTTTTTTTGCTAAGGCGCTGTTTGACTCTAATAATTGAATCGAATTATTAAGGTCTTGGAGCTCAACAAAACGAAATGCGATATAATTTAAGGCGGATATTTTTTGGGGCAGTTCGTGAGATTCGAACTGATTGGCGGTTTTAACCGCTTTTTCAAAATAGTCAACCGCTAAATTGGGTTTATTGTCTTTACAGGCATAGAAAGCAATGTCCGCCAAGGCTTTAGCTTTCCAGTCAAGGTATAATCGATTGATTTCAGATGCCAGTTCGCCTGCTCTTTCTATTTTACCGTTGGCTGCATAAGCCACGCAAATGGCATGTAAGGTTTCGGCTTGGAGTTGATCGTTAGTGACATTTGCGGCGGTTTTAAGCGCAGTCCTTAGTTTCCCTTTTTCAGCATAATTTTGGGCTATGCTTGACCAAGCTTTATCAAGGGTGGGAAGTTTAAACTGGGAGATCAACTCTTCGGCTAATTCGAATTCGTCAAGTTGGCAATAAGCGGTTACGATTTTCAGGAGAGCTTCCTGGCGATCGTTGGGCGACATTTCTTGAATTATGGTTTCAGCTTGGGAGATTAGTAGTAGCGAATCCTTGTGTTTGCCGGCTTCTCCGAGGATATAGGCCATTTCTGCCAGAGCCGCCACTTTAAAACTATCGGAGTAGATTGTTTGGACAATCTCGGTTCCTTTCGACAGTACGGAGGCGCCTTTTTTATTTTTCCAATTTTGAGTGAACTCAGTAGAAATCTTAGCTAATTTGGCGGCTTTCATTTGCTTCATCTTGTCTTCGTATTGAATGGTGTCCAGTAGATCAATGGCATAATAAGCGCAGACCAGGGGATTAGATTCGGCCTCCGCTCTCATCTTAGCAATGGGGATGATATCTTCTTTGAATTGAAGGAATGGATAAGGGCCAATTTTTAGTTTATTGCTAAATAGGTTTAGAGCAATTTCAGAAGAGGAATATTTGTTGATAATACAGTTTAATTTGGCAATAGCTTTGCTATATTTTCGATAGGCCAAAGCATAGCTCTTGTTTTCCAGTTCTTTGGCTAGATGAGCTTCTTGACAGGCCTTTTGAAATGTATGTTTGATTTTGGCATCCGGATCGGAGAAATTATATAAAAGATATAAAATCAATACTAACGATGCAATACTCCAGAAAGCAACCCTTTTCACTTTATTTCTCCTTAATTATGTAAAATAGGACCAACTTCAAACTAATTTGTTTGATGATCAAAAGCAATCCTATTTATTTATTTCTCTCCTTATTTGATCATTCCTGCTTATTACTGAAATTCAGTAGTCGGGAAAGGATCTCCTCACTCCTCCCGTAACTTAGGCACTGGTTATAATCAAACGGTAGTCTGTCTAAAGTCAAAAAGTCATCAAGTCGAAAATCAAAAGTCTGACCACTTTACGTTTAGTTTCTTAGATTATGGGCGGCGCGCTTTTTTGTTTGGGAGACGGTCGCCGCCTGACTCCGTGTGATTTGAGTACTTGACAATAATGATTGCTGCCCCTCTCCGAACGTTCAAAAGCGTGTTCGAAGAGGGGTTTTGCTGTTAAGTGACTGAGATTGATGGGGGTAGCGGGCGGGGTGAGGGGACGGGTTCTGTTTGTACTTTCTGAAATTTTATATTTTTCCTGGATAATCGGCCATATAAAAACGACAATAGAAAACTTTGAGAATCAAAAGGGAAAATTGGAAACATGGAGAATATATCCAAAACATTATGCTCCATGAGTGGTATTAAATACAAGAGAAGCGAGGCGGAATAGATGAGTGAACATTTTAAATTAGATACGGAAATCGTCCGGTTGATGAAAGAAGTTGATGAAAATAAGGCTCAAACCAAAGTTTATTCATTGCCTAATATTAAAACAGGAGCCGTTGTGGTCCGCGGTCAACGGGTGAATTTTGAGAAAAAACAGTTATTTGACGGTAAATTAGCAATGATCTTGCCGAAGGATTTTCAATCTATTGACCCTGAAAAATTATACAAACCCGAGACTAAACCGGATCTACTGTTGGTAAACGATGGCGGTACGCTTCAAATCACTTTGACCCATCTTTCGAAAACCGCCGCTAACGATGAGGAGGTAACAACGCATAAAAATGCGGTCCAACAAATCCTTCAACAGATGAATCCTTCCACTCAATGGTTGGAAGGCGGGGCTAAAAAGATTAACGAAAAACCCCTCTTTTTTTTCGAATTCATAACGCCTATGTTAGGCGCGGAAATTTATAATCTCACCTTCTTTTTTAGATTGAATCAAAGAATAATTACCGGAAGCTTCGTCTGTGGCGAGCCGGAGATTAAAGGCTGGAAACAGATATTCCATCAAATGCTTGGCTCTATTGAAATAAACGAATCCGAAAATCCGGAAGACTTGGCCGAGTCAGCCCCGTCCCATTCAGATTTTTCTCAATACCATTATGGTAAAGGGCTTTATGGAATCTATCAAGGCCAAGAGTACCGGCTATTTAAAATTGGCGACGGTTATCGGCTAATTTCCTTCAATTCGGAAGACCTTGACCGTGGGTTCTTCCGTCAAGACGGAGTATTTAAAAAAAATGTCACCCAAAATGAAATCGAAGGGGCTTATGAATTGCATTTAACTTTGGTATACCGGGGACACCAATTCGAGCTGGGGCGAGAATCGAAAACTCAGGTCCAACTCATTATGAAAAGTTGTGATCGCAAGCTGGCGCATGAATTGCAACTGGAATTGAATTATCCTATATACGAGAAATGGGTGGATAAAACAGAAATTGAAAATGTAATCGAAAAAAAGTTGCCCGTAAAAGGTTTCGCTATGCCGGAAACTTTTGTTGAAAATCAATAGAGGAGGGAATTGGAGATGGCTGCTTCCGTTGTTACTTGCGGTAATTTGGAGATCGTTCCATTCAAGCTGGAACGGCTGATCGAATTTAAATTAACCCGGAGAATTAACGAACATGAACGGCTTTATTTTAGCGGAGTCATTACGGAGGATTACAAAGATCAACAGATTCACGACATTTCTCCGGAGACCATTATTGAGGTCAATCAGTTGGATAAGGACAATCAAAAGACGCTGCTGTTTAAGGGGCTTGTTGGGCATCTGGAAATAAAAACTGTTCGCGGCATTTATTACATTCAGGTTGAAGCGGTGTCTGTCACTCAAAAGTTGGATGTCAAATTGAAAAGCCGGTCGTTTCAAAACCAAAACATGACTTATGAAGATCTGATCAAACAAGTGGTTCAAGAATATAAGGGAGATATCATTGATGGGGCTTCTCAGAAAGAAAAGATCGGGAAAATGATCATGCAATATCAAGAGACGGATTGGCAGTTTTTAAAACGGTTGGCCTCTCATTTTAATGCCGGCTTGATACCGCATGCCTTATCGGATAAGCCCAAGTTATACTTTGGAGCACCTGAACCCCAGGGAGGCGCTGACAATAAGCTAGAAAACTTCCACTACCGGGTATCGAAAAATTTAGCCGAGTATCAGTTTTCATCTGAAAATTCGATCCCCGATATTAATGAGACCGACTTTATTTACTATGAAGTCGAAGGCGACCAAAATTTGAATCTCGGCGCTGAGGTAAAATTCAACGATCTTAAGCTTTATGTCAGGGAAGCGCTCTCGATTTTGGAGGGTAATATCATAAAACATCGCTATTTCATGTCCACCCAAAAAGGTTTAAGTCAACCAAGGATTTATAATGACCAGATCGTTGGTTTGTCCATCGAAGGCCGGGTCCTCGAGGTCGCTAAAGATACCGTTAAAGTTCAGCTGGAAATCGATGCCGAACAAAAAGTTGAAGAAGCCTGGTGGTTCCCCTACTCATCCGTATATACCGCTGAGGGAAATAGCGGCTGGTATTGTATGCCGGAGATCGACGATTATGTCCGGATTTATTTCCCCACTAAAAAAGCGGAAGAGGCCGTTGCCGTCAATTCGGCGCGGAAAGATTCCGACCCGGGCGATAATAATAAACTGGATGATCCCGAGATCAAATATTTCCGGACCAAATCCGGGAAAGAACTGATGTTTAGCCCTGCGGAGATCATAGTAACCGGTAAGGACAACGAGATATTTTTAAAGCTCAATGATGAAGAAGGCATCGAGATTTACAGTAAAAAGATGGTCAAGATCATAGCCAAGGAAGATCTGGTGATGGAGTCGGAGGAGGCTAATGTTCTGATCAAAGCCAAAGAAGGAATCGATATTTCCTGTGACGCCAGTAAAATTAAACTGAACAAAACCAAGGTGGCCATTGAAGGCAATGAGATTAAGACCAATTAAAGTTGAGTTTCAAGAAGGAAGGCGGAATCAATGGACAAGGCAGAGGCTTTGGCGCATTTCGAGGAAAATTATGTTCAGGCAAAGCTCATCGAGGAGCTGATCTAAGCGGAGGAATATTTTCGTAGCCATCAGGAGGAATTGGCCGCTGAGTTCATCCGTTCTGTGCGGGCGATTGGTTTGAAGATAAGCCGGATGCAGTCCGAGGGGGAGATCGGCAAGGTCGGATATATTAACTATGGGATGCTCCGTTCATCCATTTTGGATCGGAGTCCGATCTACCGGATCAATGTCTATAACAAGGAATGGTACTTTGACACGGTACAAAAAGAATGTCAAGGGGAGTATGACGGAAACTCCGTCTTTCGGTTCCTCGATGAGCTGGAAACCGAACTCGACGAGCCTCGGAAGCGATATTTCGGCGCAATTTCCCCGGTGGACCTGGAATTGGTTAAACTGCGGGCGGCGGCTATGTTTAATCAATTTATAGTTCATTTGGCCGGGTATGCGCTGAATAAAGAGTCAATCGAAGAATTAAGCAATATCGCCAAAGAAGAAGAGTTTGAAGTGAGAGTCGGCGAGTACTACGATCTCAGCGAAGTGGTCTATAAGGAAGATATTCGAAAGAAGGATTCGGAAGCGGTCAAAGAGTGGCTGGAGGATAAACATGAGGATCAATATGTGGCCGCCGTATTGAAGAATCTGGATTTATCCGGCGGCGACTATGGCGGGATCGACCTGCGCCGGGTGGACTTTAGCGGAAGCCGGCTTAGGCAATGCGGCTTGCAAGAGTGTTTGCTGATCAAGGCCGGGTTCCGTAAGTGTTTATTAAATGATACTGATTTCTCAGGGGCAATGATTCATGACGCTGACTTTAGCGGGGCTAATTTAAGGGGGGCCGCGTTCTTCGGAGCGGAAGGAGCCCGAGGTATTCGGGAGGGCTTAACTTCGGGCATCTATAGTCTGTCTGGAGTAAACTTCGCCGGGGCTGATCTATCAGAGACGGACTTCAGGTATGCCAATCTACCAGGGGCCGACTTTCGGAACGCTAATTTTCAAAACACCGATTTCCAAGGGGCGAACCTGAATAACGCCAGGTTTTCCGAGAGTAATTCGGATCAGGCGGATTTAACAGAGGAGCAAAGAGGATCCGTCATTTGGGTAAAAACCGAGGGGGAGGGTTAGCTATCGAAGATGGATTATTTTATAGTCTCTGAAGATCGGCGGGCGGTAAACCGGGTCAAGCCTCGCGGCATATCCAAATCAATCTTTGATGAGAGGACTTTGGATGAAACCACCCCGATTCAGTTTTATATCGAAGCTACGAAGGAATCCGATTATGTGGATTTTATCGAAAGACCGGTTCCGTTAGTGTCGGATCGGCTTCGCAAAGTATTACAAATGTATCATCGGGAAATCGTCTTTGCCCCGGTGATCTTGACTGATCTGAAACGGGTCCTCCAAAAAGTGTATTGGTATTTCAAACCGCCGCAAGTAAAGTGCATTTCGGACCGAACGGAATTTTATAAAAACGAAACCATCAAGAAATTAGTGATTAACCAAAGGTATACTTCGGGTTATCGAGTTTTGCAAGTCACTCATTTAATCCAAACATTTATCTTATTTGATCTAATGGTGGTTGAAAGCCTGCTGCGCAGGGGCTTTACCGGTTTTCGCTTGGAACGGATTGAAGTTGAATAAGCAAGGGGAGGTGTTTTGCCATGGGTACTAATGAGGATGTCATCGGATATGAAAATATTGAGATCATTTCACCTTATGAGATTCAGCAAGTTAGCGATTTAAAAATTACCCGCCGGATCAATAGCCATACTACTATCCGTTACACGGGAATTATTCCGGAAGCCAAAAAGGACCAGTATATTCAAAAAGCCACTGCTCAGGATGGTCTCGAAATCAACTGTAAGGATGATTCCGGCGGGGCGACGCCGTTATTTAAGGGCTTGGTCTCAAAGGTCGGTATCAAGACCGCCCTTGGGGTCTATTATTTGGAAGTGGAAGGTTTCTCCCATACCGCCAAACTGGACGTTAAATTACGGAGCCGTTCCTTTCAAGATAAGGAGATGAAGTTTAGCGACCTGTTCACGGAGGTTATTAAAGCCTATCCCGGCGGGGACGTTAATGATTACGCCACTAAGGACGCGGTATTGGAAAAGTTTATCATGCAATACAATGAAACGGACTGGTCTTTTTTGAAAAGAATGGCTTCTCGTTTTAATACTGTCTTAATTCCTTATGATATGGCGGATCAGCCCAAGCTCTGGCTGGGTCTGCCGGATGGAGGCGCCGGCGCGAAAACCTTGGAAGATGATCTACCCTACCGGATCGATAAAAACCTTGTAAAGTATTCTGATCTTTTCGAGAATTATCTCCCCTCTGAAACCGATACCGACTTTGTCTACTTTATAGTAGAAACCAACCAATATTATCCTCTTGGTTCCAGGGTTAAGTTTAAGGAGGTTGAGTTGGTTGTGGCTCAGTCTACGGCAATGATGAAAAAAGGGGTTTTAAGATATGAATCTTTGCTCTGCCTTGAATATGGCCTCAAGCAAAAACCGATGGTGAACCGAGAGATCCTTGGCGCGGCTATGGAGGGGAAAGTGATTGATGTTGATAAGGACAGGGTTCGCGTACAGTTGGAGATCGATCCCAAGCAAGATCGGGAGAAGGCTTGGTGGTTTCCCTACGCCACTTTTTACACGGCTGAGGGTAATAGCGGATTTTATTGCATGCCGGAGCAGGGAGATTATGTTCGGGTTTATTTCCCGACCGGCTGGGAAGAAACTGCCGTTGCCGTCAACTCCGTTCGGAAGGACAATGAAGGCCCGAAGACCCAAGATCCGGAGGTTAAATATTGGGGGACCAATCATGATAAAGAGCTGATGATGAGCGCCAAAGAATTAACCTTGACCGCAAAAAACCAAGAGGAGGGGGAATTTCGGATCAAGTTCAATGACGATGAAGGGATTGAGATTCGAAGCGACAGGGAGATTCATTTGAAAGCAAGGAAAAACCTCACCTTTGACCTTGGTAAGAGAGCTACGATCAAAGCCAAGAATGAACTCCAACTGATCTGCGGTTCAAGTTCGATCGACTTGGACGGGACCACTCATTTTAAAGGGCCGGTGGTGGATGTCAAGCCGGGGTGAGAAGTAAATTTTTTTATAAAAGGGGGAGGGAAAACATGTCTGAGGAAGAAAATGTAGAGAAAATACCAAGTAATGAAAAACCCAAAAGTTATGTGGTGGAGGGGGCGACCCTTAAATGTAGCTGTGGGGACAAAGAATGTAAACTAAAGACCCCGGGCCGGAAATCGGTGCTTATTCAAGGTAAGCTGCAAGCTAATATTATGGATTTTATACCGAAGGTTAATATCGATTCTTTCGGTAAATGCAAAAGTTTAAAAAATCCTCTGGTGGCAGCGGCCACCTCGGCTAATCATGGCAGACTTAAACCGATGCCCTGTATACCTAATGTGACTATACCGTGGATTAACGGCAAGGAAGACATGCTGGCGGACGAAGCTCCGGCGTTGCTTGATTGCTCCAAGAATATGTGCATTTGGGGCGGGAAGATTAGTATTACCGATGACGGCCAACCGAAAGCTCCTAGTAGAGTCGAGCAAGGCGTCGAAAAGATGGGTAACGGCGGAATGTTGATGATGATCGGAGCGGCGGCCTTATTAACCGCAATAACGATCCTTACCGCGCCGGTCTCAGTACCCACCCTCCTAGTCGCAGCAGGTGTTGGCGCAACTACTGCGGCAGTGGCCGGCGCAGCGGTTACGGCAGCAGCTGTCGGTGTTGTAGCTGCCGGTGCAGCCACGACGGTGATCGGCGGTTCGGAGGTGGCTGAAGGCGGTCAAGACGTGGTATTTGGGGCGCTGGGAAGCGACACGTCATCGGTTAATGTTGTGAGAGATTTTGGATATGGCGGAGACGAAGCGGCTTACAACCAAGCCAAAGGGATCGTAACCACTACGGCAGCGGTGGGAACCATGGTCTTAGCGCCGGTGGCCCAAACGGTGAGCGCCGCGTCGGGAGGAATGAAATCCGGGAAAACGGATTCGACGAAGCAGACAAAAACAACGAGTAATACGGGGGCAACGTCCGGGAAAACGGCTACCTCGGGAAACTCAGGGAAAAGTACAACCTCAGCTTTGAAGTTGAAATCAGGCAAGACGGATGCGGTTGGGCAGACAAAAACGGCGGGGAATGCGGGGACGAGGGCGGAACCAAGAACAAAAACAACAAGCAAGTTGTTGCCTAATGAAGGGAAAGTTGATACATATAGTGAATTAGTAAAATCAGGAAGGCGAGGCGATAATCTAACTCCTCATCATATGCCATCTGCTGAATATATGAAAAATCAAGGTATTACAAAGAATGACGGTGTATGTATGAATATGGAACAACCATCGCCTGGAGTAGGAGGTCGACATCGTCTAACAAGATCTTATGGTTCTGGATGTGATTTAACAGAGACACCTCGAAAGGCATTAGCACGTGATATACTTGATGCAAGAAAGATTTATCAAGATGAGGGATTGTATTCTGAAGTTAGAAATTCATTGATAGAGGTAATTAAAAAGAATAAGGAGTTTTTTAAGAATATTTTTATAAAGGGGTAATAACTTATGAATATAAAAGATGAAATAAAAAAACTCCAACAAAATCGACTACTTAAGAATGAAGATGAAGTAATAAATTTTGAGGAAACT
>JAAYEK010000197.1 GCA_012728785.1 Bacillota bacterium
GATGATAAAAATCCCCTTGTCTATTTTCTCTTCTTCTTCCTGGGCTATCTATTAGGCTCCAAGGTTCAATATTATCAAGCCATTGAACGGGACTGGCCTGTAGCCCTTAGCCTAGTAATTATTTTTGAAATTCTACGGCAAACTCTAAATTTTGAAGCAGCTCCATGGTCCCTGTCTTGGGTCCTGTTCGGCTTGATGATTCAGACTAACCGTTGGTTATGGGTGCTGGCTTTATTAGGCTTGGCGCGCCGTTTTCTAACCTCTCACGGCCCTATGTTACGATACCTATCTCAAGCTGCTTTCCCAATCTATATCCTTCATTTACCCCTTAATACTTTGGTTGGGTATTTTGTAATCAAACTCCCGGTAAACATTGGCCTAAAATATTTGCTTATCGTTTTAGTTACAAACATACTAGCCTTTGCCATCTATGAAATAGTCAAACATATTGGTCCCTTAAGGTTCTTACTTGGAATGAAAAGTAATTCTAAAATTTAAGAGTGGGGTGACAACTATGAAAAACCGGAAGATCTGGTTTGACAGCGGACCATAACACTTAAAATCCCGAGGACCGCCTTTCAATAATGTTTGTTTTTTTTAAATATATTAGAAAGGTGGCATCTAAACATGATAATTAACCTTTACTATTGGTACAAGTTTTTCAAGGATTTAGTCCTGATCTACCCTGTTTATATTCTCCTTTTTGAAACCAGGGGTTTGACTGTATCACAAATCTCAATGTTGCTGGCTGTCTGGTCGGCCTCCGTGGTTGTGCTGGAAATCCCCACCGGAATTATAGCGGATCATTGGAACCGCAAAAAGATGTTACTAATCGGGAGTTTTACTAAAGCAGGCTGTTTCGCTTGCTGGTATTTCGCCGATAGCTTCTCTTTATTCGCCCTCGGTTTTATTCTCTGGGGAATCAGCGAGTCCTTTTGTTCCGGCTCGGAAGAGGCCTTGTTATACGATACTTTAAAGGAACAAGGGCTGGAAGGACGTTTCGACAAGGTATATGGAACTGGAAATTTCTTTGCCAACCTAGGAGTTGCCCTATCGGTAGTGAGCGGCGGATTTTTGGCTCAGGCTTTGGGGATGAAACCGGTTTTGCTATCGTCCGTTATCTCAATGTTAATTACCGGATTATTAGCCGCCGCTTTCAAAGAAGCCAATTGTTTCACCGAAGGGCAAAACATCAACCCTGGGGAACAATTAGCCCAATCATTGACAACCTTAAAAGATGCGGTAAAGCTCTGCCTAAGGAACCGGGTTTTATTGATCGTCATTCTGATGTCAATCTTAGCAGTCGGCATGTCGGGAATTCTAGACGAATTTGACCCGCTGATTGCCGATCGATATGGACTTAGCTTAGGTTTGGTAGGTATTTGGGTAGGAGTTCGTTCTCTTTTGGAAGCGTTGGGAAGTAAAATCGCCTACCGGATCAGGTCATTGCTAAACTTGCTAGGAATACCAAAGGGGTTTTATGAGATAACCATCTTAAGTTTGGCTGCTGGTTTTTGTTTGGCGATTGCCGGTTGGTTTAAAAGCATCTGGCTAATGCCGGTTTATGGCCTTTTTTATCTGTTTTTGGCTTCAGCCGGTATCTTGCAAGAAGATTACGTCCAACAACAGATAACCGGGGAAGGGCGTTCAACCGTGCATTCGCTAATCTCTTTGGCTTATAACTTATACGGTATCCTGTTTTTCGGTTTGTTTTCGCTGTTATTGGCAGGGCACAACCTGCATCAAGTCATGGTGATCATCGCCGGTTATCTGACAATTGTATGCTTGGTTTTTAGTTTGATCAACTTTAAGGTTAGCAAGAAATCACGATAGCCTATATTTGTTTTTCCTCTGCGTAAGAATGAAAGACCATTTTCTAGGTAGTTACCCACCCCGGCTTGCCGGGCCGCATGAAAAGATGAAAATCGAGTCTAAGTTATAATAATCAAAATAATGTAAGACCTTCCCACGATCATCTCACGGGAAGGTCTTGAAAATCATAAAGCAGGAATTAAAAAATCTAACCTTCTCAAACCACAATTATTTTAATTTGTCATCCTTAAAAAATAACCAGTTTTTAAATACATTCTTCAATTAACATGTATGTTAACCGCTTAAAGGGCTATTTCTTTTCTCTTTTAGTTTAGGTAATTACTGATAATCAGTCCTACTGCATAGTATCCTACCATTGCCAACGGATAATCCGGCAGATAACCGATAGCCAGCTGGGCGGTTCCAGTCACTACCGCGAATAAGGCCAAAGCATTAAAGAGTTTTTTATTGACCATGGGGTACTTGATTGTTAACAATCCCAAAACCACCACCGTTGTGGGGGTCTCTTGTTTCTTTAATCAGGTTAATTACTATATTAGTTAGTAAAACCGGGATGGACGACTATCTTGAAAATGTTATCGATGCTTGTCGATCCACTACCTTAATACCTAAAAAACACATGGTTCCCAATAGTCGCGGTTACCGGCTGAGATCGAACCCACAGGTTGGTAGTCTTGGTCGGGTTATAAAACCCGTTTGCCCCATTACTGGGGTCTGTCCCCTGGATCGCTTGTTCGACGGCTTGATAAGCGCTGGGACTGGCCGGTTGGTTAATCCGTCCGTCCAAGACCGGGCTATATTGATATCTCCCGCTTTCAACCTGATAAACAACGCCCGGAATAGTATTTGGGTAGCGCGAGTCTTCCAGCCGGTTCAAAACAGTAGCCGCCACTGCAACCTGGCCTTGGAAGGGTTCTCCGGTTGACTCAGCAGAGACTAACCTGGCCAAAAGATCCAAATCACTTTTGCTTAAATTAAATTTTGGAGCAGGGTTCCCGCTGTCTGGTATTGATTTAGGAATCAGCAATCTCTGGCCGGGCCATACCGCTGAAACGTTACTGAGATGATTGGTTTCGAGTAAAGCTATAACCGATACTCTATGTCTTTTGGCTATTAAGTATAAAGGTTCACCGTTCTTAACTATGTAGGTTATCGAACTGGGATTGGCAGCTCCGCCTTTTGAAAGAGGAATCTTCAGGGTTTGACCGGTTGTTACATAACTGGCGGATATTTTGTTAGTCTCTTGTAAAGCGCTAATCGATACTTGATAACGTTTGGCGATCATCACCAAAGAATCACCGGGACGAACTGTATATGTAGAATTGGCTGGCGCTTTTCTCCTCCTAGCTAAACTCAGTATTTGTCCAGGATAGATCTGCGTAGTTTTAAGCCCGTTGTTTTCTTGCAAGGCTGCCACAGAGGTCCCGTAACGGGCCGCAATCTTATGGAGGGAATCCCCCGGTTGGACGTAATAATTCTGGCCCCTGACAATACTGCTTAAAACAAAAAAAACGACCGTCATTCCAAAAATCAATACCCGTTTCCCGGTAATGGTTAGCATTAGCCATAAAACTCCTTATTTATTATTTTACGGCTATCAGTTCGTGGTAATCTAAATGGCTTCCTTTTGGGAAAGGATGGAGCATAAGAAGGCAAAATCCCTAATCAAACCTTATAGAAATTAGAAAAGTGTCAATTATGTATGAATTTTTGTTTGTCCCAAATAATTTAACAGATATCGTTTTTTATAACAGTTAAAAATATTTTACAATGTTACTAAAATTTTATAAAATTATTAATTGACGGATAAAGTTTTGTATTTTGTCATCGATTCAGAAGATCAAGGGAGGGATAGCTATGTTTCCGCATCTATTTTCAGAAGGAAAAATTGGAAACCTGAGGACTAAGAACCGGATTGTCATGACCGCGATGGGAAATCATTTGGCTAATACCGACGGCAGTGTTTCAGAACGGGATATTGCTTTTTATACCGCCCGGGCTCGCGGCGGTGTAGGCCTTATTATCACCGAATGTGCCATTGTCGATGGTGCCAGGGGAAAAGGAAATACTCAGCAAATATCCGTCGCGGAAGATCAGTTTATACCCGGCTTAAACCGTTTGGCCAAAGCAATACATAAGTGCGACAGCAAGATTGTAGTCCAAATTTACCATCCCGGCAGGCAAGGTATTAGCGTAATCAATGGCAATCTTCCCATGCCGGCGCCTAGTGCAGTGGAATGCCAAGCAGTTCACCAACCAACAGTCGCCATGACCACCGAAGAAGTCGAGGCCATGGTTGAAAAGTTTATTCAAGCTGCGGTAAGAGTAAAAGAAGCTGGAATAGACGGCGTAGAGGTCCATGGTGCTCACGGATATTTGATCAACCAATTCTTAAGCCCTTATACCAATTTACGGGAAGATCGTTACGGCGGCAGTTTTGAAAACCGGTTCCGGTTTTTAGAAGAAATTGTGCTGGGAATCAGAGAACGCTGCGGCAAAGATTATCCCTTAATCGTTAGGTTGTCGGTGGATGAATTTTTAGAAACCACGGGCCAACCGGACAAAGGATTACACCTGGCAGACGGGGTGAAAATCGCGCAACACCTTGAAAAATTAGGCGTGGATGCCATTGATGTCAGTTCAGGCATTTATGAAAGCATGAATGTAGCCTGGGAACCCTTCTCCTTCGAAGAGGGCTGGAAGATTCACTTGTCGGAAGCCGTGAAAAAAGCGGTATCAATTCCAGTCATCGGAGTCGCGGTATTTCGGGATCCTGAATACGCCGATCAGGCGATCGGCCAAGGAAAACTTGACTTTGTCGGCTCTGCCAGACAGCATTATGCCGATGCCGAATGGTCCAATAAGGCCAAAGCAGGGCAAGTCGGTAACTTACGCAAATGCATCTCCTGTCTCCATTGTATGGAAACGCTAATGAACGCAGACATGAGCCCTATCCCCTGTCAATGCTCCATCAATATTCAAAGCGGACGGGAATTAGATTACGCTGATTTTAAAACAAACGGCGCGGGACGGATAGTGGCAATCATCGGAGCAGGCCCCGCCGGTCTGGAAGCAGCTAGGGTGTTGGCGTTACGCCGGTTTAAACCTATTATTTTTGAAAAAACCAATCAGTTAGGCGGTCAGTTGGAGCTCGCCAATAAACCCCCCAAAAAAGAGAAGATCAACTGGTTGATCGACTACTTAAAAAATCAAGTCGCCGAATTAGCTGTGGAGGTAAAATTCAACACTTCACCCACTCTGGAAGAGTTAAAAAAGTTAAATCCTTATGCAATATTGATCGCCCACGGTTCCAAGGCGGTTATGCCCCATTTCATCCCGGGAATAGACGGCCCAGCGGTATTAAGCTATGTAGATATTTTAAATAGAACCGTAAAACTAACCAACCAGAAGGTGGCAGTCATCGGTTCGGGAATGTGCGGGATCGAAACAGCTCATTTCTTAGCCGAAGGTGGTAACCAGGTCAGCTTATTTGAAATGGCCGACAATATTGGACCGGGCTTATATTTCCAATATCTCATTGATATCATGGGCCGGATCGGGCAATTAGGCGTGCAGTTGTATCCGAAACATAAATTAGTTGAGATTAAAAACAAAACTGTAGTCTTTGAAACGACTGTAAGCGGAGAAAAAAGCGAATACTCTTTTGACGCGATTGTCATTGCTGTCGGAGCAGAACCTAATATGGAATTAACCGCAGAACTTCAATCCCACTTTGAACGGGTTTATCCTTTGGGAGACGCCGTAAAGGTGGGCAAGATTAGAAACGCTTTGGAATCGGGTTTTATAGCCGCTTATGGATTATAATAAAAAAAGGAGTGATTATTTATGGCAAGGTATGCTCAAACATGTCCGATTATTTATGGTGTAGGTACAATTGGCGTATTGGGAGAAGAGGTCAAAAAGCTCGGATGCACCAAAGTTATGGTGGTATCTGATGCGAATGTCAGCCAGCTGAAAATATACGCTAAAGGTAAACAAAGTTTACTGGATGCCGGATTAAAAATCATTGAATTTACCAAAGTCATTCCTGATCCAACGGATTCTATCATTAATGAAGGTGGAGAAATCGCCAGAGCGGAAAAGATAGACGGGATCGTAGCTATCGGAGGAGGCAGCCCCATGGATGCCGCCAAAGGAATCAATGTCTTAGTCAATAATCCGGGCCAGGTTAATCAATACTTCGGTAATCCTTTTTATACTCCGGGTGTCCCGGTGATCATGGTAGTAACAACTGCCGGGACCGGAAGCGAAAGTACTTCCATAGGTGTGATCACGGATACCGTTAATAATGTAAAGAACTCGGTGCTTGTTAATGCTACTTTAGGTATTTTAGACCCGGAAGCCACTTTGGATGTTCCTCCGGAAATGACTGCCGCTACTGGAATGGATGCTTTTGCCCATGCAGCGGAAGCTATTACGGCTAAAGTGCCAAACCCCAAATCGGAAGCATTATCGGTAGAGGCTATTAAAAAAGTAGTTGCCAACCTTCCCCTGGCTATGGACGATGGAACAAATATTAAAGCCCGTGGTGATCTTTTAGTAGCCAGCAATTTTGCGGGAATAGCTTTCAATGATGCCTTAGTTCACTTGGGCCACGCCATCGCCCATTCGGCCGGCGCTAAATTTCACGTCACCCATGGTGTGTTCTGCGCCTTAGCCCTACCGGAAGTAATGAAGTATGCCGCAACTGTAGATGGAGAAAAAGTTAAAATCGTCGGGGAAGCCATGGGTATTAGCTTCAGCGGGCGGGAAAGCGCTAAAGAAATTGGGACAATGGTAGCCGAAGCCATCCGGGATTTCCTTAAAAAGATAAATATTAAATCCGTTAAGGCTTTGGGAATCTCTAGAAATGATTTCATCGCCATTACCCCAATGATCTTCCAAGATGCCTGTTATAATTTTGTGCCTAGAGAAGTAACTAAAGAAGAAGTGGAAGCTATTTTAGGCGCTATTTATGATAATTATCAATAAGGATTAAAGGTAAGTAATGTTAGGGGCTGTCGCAAAATTTTGCATTTAGCGACAGCCCCTAACTCGTTCATTAAGGGGATAAACCAGCGGATAATCGGAGGACTTCATCAGAGAGTGATTTTAACTCCGCAGAGACTAATTGTTACCCTTCGGAAACTTCCATTAAGTTATTTGTTTAGAGATCCTTCGTCTGACCGTCGGTCGATTCTTCTTTATTCTCCGGCTCTACGGCTTCATTTGGCGCTTCCGGTTCCGGCCTGGACTTTCTGTTACTATACAGCACTACCGCCCCAAATACCATTAAAATAAATGTAACATCATCAACTATCCGTTTATGTTTGATGAAAATATCAAACTTAAAAATAGCTTGGATAGTTCCGAACAGTATTATTAACAATCCTATTCCTAAAACAATCATCCGTCTTTGGAAATCGGTCAATCTATTCATGGACGCCTCCGATTTTAAGATAGTTATTTATTGTCAATTTAAAACATGATAATCCTTTATAACTTCAGCAAATAAATGTGATCGATAATTGTTACTCTCTCCAACTCTTAGTCCTTGTTTAGTTTTAACATTAATTCCGTTAACTATCCGTTTATGTTAGATGAGAATATCAAACTTAAAAATAGCTTCGATAGTACCGAACAGTATTATCAATAAGATTTTACAGAATCTTTCAAATCTATAACTACTTCTAATTGAAATTTAATGTAATACTATTTTATTTTAGCAGCTTCATCTTCTTCAAATTGAATGTATTCAATTTCAAACACGGCTGATTCTATTGTATTTATATAAAATTGATATTTTTTAGGGTCACGTTCAAAACATTCTTCAAAACATCGTTTTGCTTTTTCAAAGCAATCTTTTGCTTGTTTCCATCCTCTAGTACTTTTATAGTAAAAAGCTTTTGAAAGTAAAGTGTTTCCAAGTGCCTCATAATGTGAAGCGTACTTTGTCTCCATTCGTTCATAAAATTTCAGTAATTCACTATCAAAACCATTATTTACATAGCTATTCCAAATCAAATTGAGAGAATGTAAAGATAAATCTATTGAAAATAATGCATCAGCTGCAATTGCCGCTGACTTTAAGTCAATCATTTTAGTATATAGATTTAACAATCCAGCTAAATTTCTAAGATAATTATAGGGACTAAGCTCTTTAAGTACTTCGAAATACTTTGATACGTTTAGGGTATCATTATCATTAGCGTTAGCGTTTAAAAATACTTGCCCAAATTTATTAGCATTTTCAGCATAAATTCGTAAAGAAGCATCAGCGTACTTTATCCCTTCATCATTAAAACCCAATTGCAGGTAGGAACAGGCTAAATAATAATTTATATCCGGATTATTTCGATTAATCTTTATGGACTTGAGGTAATATATTATTGCTTTTTCCGGGTTATTCTTCATTTGAAGTTGAATATTTCCTAATACATTTAAGGATTTTTCATCAAAAACGTTGTTTTGTTCTGCCTTATCACAATAATGTTCTGCTAATTCTATTAATTCTTCTTTGGGTTTAATCCAATTATCATCATAAATTAAAGATACCTCAAAATAATATTTACCTAACGCTTTATATAACTCCCAATTTGTCGGATGAATCTTAATTAAGTCTTCCAAAATTGAATCTATCTCAAATTCATAATTGGTATAATCATCTGGTTCCCTTTGGAGTTGTGATAAAATATCTCCTTCTTTTAAATCTATTAATCCAAAATTTTGGTGCATAGTAGTTGCAACATAATAATTTAAAAGTATATCTATTTTCTTTAAAACAATTTCTGGGTTATTATTATCCGGATCTATTTCATTTAACAATATAAATGCCGAATCATATTGTCTGTTTTTTACTAAACCATCAA
>JAAYEK010000198.1 GCA_012728785.1 Bacillota bacterium
ATACAATCTTCGCTCCGCGCAAGACAAAGGCATTGGCAGTCGAAACAAAGGTATAGGAGGGCATTATTACTTCATCCCCGGGCTGAATGTCTGCTAAAATAGCTGCCATTTCCAGGGCATGGGTGCAAGAGGTAGTCAATAAGGCTTTCTTACATCCTAATTTGTCTTCAAACCAGGTGTTACATTTCTTAGTAAATGGGCCATCGCCAGAAAGCTTTTGGTTTTCTAAAACTTGCTGTATGTATTCAATCTCTTTACCGGTAACTAATGGCTTGTTAAAAGGTATCAAAAATTCTCCCTCCAATAGCATTTAGACCGGGTTATTATTGTATCTTTTTACTTATAGGTTATAAGCAAAAAATAAATATACCACTAATAATAAGTAAGGTTCCAACTATTTTATTTATGGTTATTTTCTCCTGTAAAAGCATCCAGCTCAAAAACAATACAAAAACATACCCTGTCGACTCCAGAATTGGTCCTTTTTTTAGTTCTACTCCCCGATAAGCCATTATGGTTAAGATAGTTGATGCTAATAGTATGGTATAAGCACTTATTACCCGCAGGTTCAAGTATTCACGGATAAAGTTTTTGTGCTCCGCATCAGCACTGGTCTTAAGGATAATCTGGGCACAGGAGGCAATGAATACTGACAGTAGGAAAATTCCTACGTACTTATTTAGCATCTTTAAATACCATCACTATTCCGGCAATGACCAATACTGCGCCCAGAATGTTATTAAGTGTTATGGTTTCCTGAAAAAATAAAACCGCCCAGATAAAGGTCCAAATAATTATGGTACCTTTGTTTGCATAGGCTACTGATAATTCAAATTTTTTGATGATCTGCTGCCAGAGAATAGCATATACACTCATAATAAAAATTGTCAGACTATAATAAGCTATAAACTCAACTGATAGAAAATCTAGTGTTGAAGCCTTTTTGCTCAAAACACCTGCAACACTTAGAATTATTATAGACAACTGCAAAAAAGCAATGTCAACCAACCTGCTTTTTGATGTACCATACATACTGTTACCTCATGTATCAAGCTACACTGGTTATAAAATCACTATCCAAAACAGCTAAACCAAAACCAGTTCTGCTATAACTATTTTCATATTATAACGTTATCTTAAGAAACAAAAAACCTATCCCCTTTTTCACATATTTGTCTATTTACATCTTTGCCAACCAGTATTGTAATCCTAGCCGAGCCATTATTCTTCTTAATAAGGTTGCGGTTACGCCAGTCATTCTTTGTAAATTGCACATCATCATAAAAAATAAACAAGTCAACATCGTGAATTATATCGAAATAGCCCTTCCAGGGAATATAGTTTGATTGTAAAACTGCTACTTTCATTGTAATACCATCACTTTTGATATTTGCGGAAGAACTCTTCCAAACTCCAGGTTAATTTATCAGAAAATAGCTTAACAGTTAATTCCCATATTTTATTTGAAAGTTCAAGCCATTCTTCCCCAATAGGCAGTGGTTCTCCAATTACCCCTTTTACCGATCTTCTCTCCATAGGTATTCCTATTACAGGCAGAGAAGTGGTTGAAAAATCATTCGTCTCGCTGAATTCTATCATTTCCTCGATTAGATCATTTGAAAAATAATCCTTGCCTAAAATCTCATATAATAATAAAAACTCTCTCCAGTCAGCATGTCTACCAGGTGTTTGTTTAAATTCTTTTCTTAAATCATTTGTAATATCCATTATATCCATCAATATTATCGGCTTAACACTTGTTTGACCCTGATACTGATTGTGCATTATTCCGAAAACAATCTCATTTATTGAAGGAATTGCACTTCCATGAGAGCATACAATTACTATGGAATCAAAGGGAGAATTGGTAATTAATGATATACATATCTCTTTAACATAATTGCGAAAAACATCTTCATTAATTGATATAGTGCCGCAATAGTTAATATTCGATTTGGTCGGTGAGTATTGAACACAAGGAAAAACATATCCCCAACATTGTTCTTCCATCTTACCAGCAAGCCTTTCAGCTAAATACGATGCAATTATTGTATCAGTTTCTATTGGCAGAAATGGCCCATGCTGCTCAATACAACCTATCGGCAAATATGCAATAACTCTTTTGTTCTGACTTTTCTGCTCTTTAATTTTATCAGATAATTTTAAAGTAGATAATTTTTCCATTAGCAGTATCCTTATTTTATTGCATATATTGCTATATACTTAAATAAATGCCGAGTTAATGGTAATGACTCATGAAGATAATCACGTAAAATACCCGCTGCATGCTTGGTTGTATCGCTATGTATAATCTTGGCTTCACCCAAGAACCATTCATATTTTATTTGAATTGTGGAAAACCCAATAGTAGACATTATTATATCGAGGTCTTCTCCCTTAAAACCACCCTGTCCATGTTTAAGATTTTCAGCAGTTAAGAAAACATCTCGGGGTACACCAAATTCTCTTTCTATTTCACTGTCCTTATTAAAAACTGCCTCTAGCTCCCGTGAAATAATATCACTATACTCCTTATTTCTATCTAATTTGCTTACGGCCTGCCAAAAATAATAGTTTGGATCAAGGTCCGAATAAAAAATACCTCCCGGTTTCAATACCCTGTATGCCTCTTTAAGGGCTGGCTCTATATTATGCAAATGGTGCAAAACGGCATGAGCTGTGCAAATATCAAAGCTATTATCTTCAAAAGGAAGATCTTCACATTGAGCAAGCATTACTTTTAAGTCCCCATCGAAATCATTTACATTAATCGCTTCAAGCATAGCTGGTGTGATATCTACGCCTCGTATAGTATGAAAGTATCTTTTCGCAATATCAATCATAAAACCCGAACCGCAGCCAATATCTAACAAAGACTCTCCTGCAGTCTTTTGCTTCAACAGAGATAGAATCTGATCTATACGTTTAACATTTTCACTTTTATAATGAGGTTCAGTTTCTTTGTACTTATTAGCTAAAATGGTATGAAGCTGTATATTTGCCTCAATAACATCTTTTTGTGAGTACATTTTTACTCTCCTTCCGGATAATAAAATTGTGACCTACCTGCCTGCCAGTCTTTACATTTACTACACAAGGTATGACTAAAATCTAATTCCCAATGTTTTTTTCTTCTTTCAGCCAGTTCTCCGTTCCATATTTCTTTAATAGTATTTTTATTAATATCACCCGGGCTGTATTGTCCTTCATAGTCACCATCGCACTGAGCAAAACGACCATTCCAATGAATAGATACGGTTCGTGTTAACCAAGGACAAGGAAAGTTTCTTTCCGAGTCTGGTAGATTCAGATTAGTTGAAACCCCAGTACCCCAACCTAGTTTTGGCCTGATTTTAACAATTGCTCCTCTAGATAACCAATACTCTTTAAATATATCAACTTCCGATTCGTTTTCATCCATGACTATGTACTGTACAATCACTCGAGGAGTTGATGAATTCAGTTGCTTTTTCAAATTCAATAGATTGTCGATATTCTGTATGAGTAATTGATAATTACCATTCACCCTAATGTTTTCATAGGTTTCAGCAGATGCGGCATCTAAACCCAAAATTATTTCGTCCAAACCGCTTTGAATAAGCTTTTTGGCTATTTCCTTAGACATCAAAATACCATTCGTATTTAAATGAACTGAGTTTACCCCTTTATTTTTAGCATAGCTAATCATTTCAACCAGCTGACCGGCTCTTATTAAAGGTTCTCCCATGATAGCCACCCATAATCTTGTTTCAGCGCTCTCGAGGGCAATTTCATCTGCTATCTTCTTGAATACTTCAAAAGACATTTCGCCTCGTTTACGCTGTAAATTTGGTTGTGGGCACATAATGCAATCCAAATTACAATAAGCTATGGTTTCCACTATAACATCAACCGGAAAGTCATATTTCTGTAGTGTTTTTTTAACTGCTTCCAGATCTGGTTTAAGCATTTTTTCCCCTCCACTATTTATTATTAAATATCGACCCAGCTTTAACGAAGCTTTCGCCAGGTACTATACTGTGGTCTACTACCACAGACCCCGCCCCTATAAAAGAACTCTCCTCTATTTTGGAAAAACCGCAAATGGTAGAATTGGGACATAGAAAAGCATTGCTTCCAATGCAACAATCATGATTAACAACAACTCCTGGCCAGATTACGCATATTTCGCCAATTGTAACTCTCATATCGATAATGGCGCCAGTCATAATAATTGTGCCTTCATTAACTATCGCGCTATTGGAAATAATGCTTGAAGGATGTATAAGAGATGTTATTTTGTACCCGTTATCTTTTAATTTCTTATATATTTGTTTCCTGGCAGCCAAATGGTTGTAACCGATTGCTATTGCAATTTCATATTGATCTGGTGGATGTGTTGTTAAAACTTGCTCATAGCTTCCTAAGACGTATTCACCTTCATAGAGATCATCAATGAAACCACTGAATATGTATCCGCAATCAACTATGATGTTTTGAACAATGGCTCCAAAATCCCTTGAACCATAAACAATAACTCTCTTCACTTAAAACACTCACTTTTCTAGTATGCTAATAAACTGATAAAAAACCTACTGTCGAAACTTTTTTGGACCGAATACCTAAAAACTAGAATTATTGTAGGCAAATGCGAAAGAACAATATCGACCAACCTCCTTCATATACATTGTTACCTCAAACATCACAGTTTTTAAAACATTGCGGATTTAAAATTAATACTAATAAAGGATCAACAATATTTAAAACATATTGATGTGATTATTTATCTTTATCATGATTACCTCCGTAAACATCTCGAATAATTGTATATGGTCTGCTCTTTGTCTCAATAAAAATTTTGGACAGATAAATACCTACAATTCCTATAAAAGAAATAATTAATCCGCCGATAAACCATACTGAAACGATTAATGAGGTCCATCCTATAAGAGATTGTGAATATAACACTTTTCGAACTACTAAATATAGAATATAAAAAAATGATATAACTGTAATCGTCATACCTAAATTAAAAATTAGCAACAAAGGTTTATTGCTAAATGAGGTAATTGCATTAATTGCCACTGCTACTTTGTTTTTAAGCTTATATGTTGTTTTACTTGTTGAGTGTTTTACAACCTCAACTGGTACCTGGTTAAATCCTGTAATATGCCAAATCCCTGCTATGAATAATTCATGTTCTCTAAACTCTAACAAGCTATCAACATATCTGCGGCTCATTAAACGTGCTGTTGCCATATTTTTAGGTATATTTAATTCTGATAAATAATTTATGAAACGGTGAAAAATTTCGCCAGACCACTTTTCAAAAAAATTACCCTTTCTGCTCTTTTGAACACCAAAAACAACATCGCAATTTTCTTTAGTTAAACGCGAGTAAAATATTTGTAATAATTCCGGTTCTTCTTCAAGATCAGAATCGATTAGAAAAACTAATTCACCTGAAGTATATGAAAGTCCGGTCATCATAGCCTTGTGATGCCCAAAGTTTCTTGACAGATCAACAACCATCACCTGATCATCCCGCTGAGACAGTTCTATTGCCTTCTGTAATGAATTATCTGGAGAACCATCATTAACAAAAATAATCTCATAATCATCAGTTATCTTTTGAACTTCTGTTTTGCACCTCTGGTAGAACTCTTCCAGGTAAGTTTCTGACCAGTACATTGTGGTCACAATTGAAAGCTTCATTTATGTAAAACTCCTCATATATTGGGTCGCCATTGAACCTGTATTGAAAAGTAAATCCAAAATGGTTACCCCATGTTCAAATGGCCCAAATAGTTGCGGATACTCTTTGTAGTCGCTGTAATCCATATAGGAAATAGTAACACCCTGTTGTTCGAAAACAGATTCGTTCAAATAGGCTTTAGCTGCTGGACCTGATAGGTAATGGCCTGCTCCTGCTTCCTGGCATAATCTGAGAAGTCTAAGAGACCTATCAGATTCATTAACTCCATAGTCCATAGACCAGGAAATACGAGTTGAAATTTTTAAAATTTCACAGATTAACTTAATAAATTTATAATTAATTTGACTTAAAAACTGTTCTTCGGCGCATCGTCTATATAATTCTTCAAAAAGAGCTTCATATTCGTTAAAATATTCTGCTTTTGAATAATTTGCCATTATTGTTTTCCAGTGTTTTTCACTCCATTTTGGGTTTGCTATTTTCGTTTCACATATTTTTTGTGATAATTTTTCTTTCAACACTGGAATACTCAACCACTGTAATCCCTGATGAGTTTTTATTTTATTTCTATTTCTCCAATCATTCTTAGTATATTGCACATCATCAAACAGGATAAATTCATCTACCATGTTAATTATGTCAAAATACCCCTTCCAGGGAATATAGTTTGACTGTAATATTGCAACTTTCTTTGTCATTTTTATAATCTCCATGCCATAATTGGTTCCCATAGCCATCTATTCTCAAATACGATTCACATACCACTCCACTGTTTTCTTTATTCCACTCTCAAAATCCTCTTCTGCCTGCCAGCCCAGTTCTGATTCTATCTTAGTGGCATCAATGGCATAACGGCGGTCATGCCCGGGACGGTCGGGAACAAAACTGATTAATTGCTTATATGAATAAAGGCCTGCGGCTTCTTTTTTCGCATGCGCCAAATTATCCAAAATCTCACATATAACCTTAGCAATATGGATGTTTTCGCGCTCGTTTTTACCGCCAATATTGTAACTCTCACCACTTTTGCCTTTATGATAAACTAAATCAATCCCCTTGCAGTGATCCAACACATAGAGCCAGTCACGAACATTTTTACCATCACCATAAATAGGGATTTTGTCCATACTCAGAGCTTTTCTGATTATGGTAGGAATCAGCTTTTCACTATGCTGCTTGGGTCCATAATTATTAGAACAGTTAGTGATCACAATATTCATACCATAGGTTTCGTAATAACTTCTTACAATCATGTCGGTACTGGCTTTACTGGCACTGTAGGGAC
>JAAYEK010000199.1 GCA_012728785.1 Bacillota bacterium
AACTATCGAATAGCAATGTTTTCATCATTACCAATTTGATACATTTTAGTAATTATTCTTTGATACTCATCTACCGGAATGGTCGCATCAAAATATTGGTTTAATTTGAGCCGGGCAACTCGTGATAACCTCTCGATAGTTGCTTTTAAGATTAGCGGTTCCACATCTAAATCAGTCATTAATTCCAAGGCCGCTTTCATCTCACTCTCTTTTCTACCCGCCAACAATGCTCCTCTGATAAACCAAAAGCCTAAATCCTTTTCTCGAGGCAGATCCAAAACCGGTTTTACCAAAAGCGGCTCCAAAAGGTCCAGACTAACCCCAGCCTTTTGAGCGCCTAATACAAACTCCAGATATACTCCTTGCAGCCCTTTCATGAATATGTTTACGAGCGCTTTGATCATGGCTGCTTTTCCAGGTTCAGCGCCAATATATTCAAAATTCATATTAAATTGGTCCATCGCTTCCATTAAATCCAATGCCCCGTCACCGGAGAGATACATAAGCGCTCTATGCTTTGTCTGCACCGGCAATTCCAAAAGAGCGATATCAACAAACTTGGCGCCCTTTGAATTAATAATAGCGCTTGACTTTTTTTTAACCGATGGAATCGCGTTATTTAGATCGGCAAATATCTGCCCCGGTTTTATGAATTGGGCGGCTTGCTCAGCTACTTCTAAAGATGTATCCCCTCGTACCGAGGAAATAATGATATCGGAGCCTTCGACTAACTCTTGAAGTGAAAATAATAAATTAGCTTCCAGCTTCTCAGCCCGTTCCCGATGAAAATCGGTTTTGGCCCGATCCGTTACCGGACGGGAATAAATGTTAAAACCCTTGAATTGATTTTGGTGGAGTCCATCTAAAACATGAAAAGTTACTTCACCAAAACCGATAAAACCGATCTTCGGTTGGGTAGTATTATTTTTTCCCTTACCTTCGTTAAGTACCTTATTGATCTTTGTCTCTTTAGCATAAGCCATCATTATGTCTCCCCTCATGTTGAACTCCTTTTTAAAAAAATCATTTTAAGATTAATCCCCCAAAAAAGGGGGATTAAAGTGATTCAGTTATTTTTTGGTTCAAGATGAAGGGTTCTGTTTGCACTCTTTTCTACCGCTTGATTTGAAAAAGGCAATTCATGAAATTTAATGGAAGCCCACATCTTCATTTGATCTTCACGATGCGGATGGAAAACATGCTCGCTTACGCCGGTCGAATTGACCGTCCATGCCTCGTCCCAATTACCAACATCAAAAATATTCCGCTGGCTGGATGCAAACCCAATATTGAGCTTTCCGGGCGGGGTGCAAAAACTAAATGCAAAGGCCACAGCGGTATGACTTCCGGAAAATGGATAGTTTCCCCTACTGTTAAATATGTTTTTTAAATAAGGTATATTTCCAAGGATTTGATGGTTTAGCCTGGATTTTTGAATGCGCCCTAAAGTCCATTGCTCCACATTATTTCCATATTCTTGCGCCAACCAGTCTACTGCCTCAGTCAGACTTTTACTGATAAGTTGGTCCCGGGTTTCAATTTCAGGTGTATTAACATTATCAAACCAAGAATTATTCTGATCCGGTATCAAATTAATGAGTGAAAGCAATCTTTTAAGTGGCGGGAAGAACCCCCAAACCATTTCTTTTTCAAGTTCATCGTCATAGACATTGCGATCCATATAGGTGTACCAAACTTTATAAATAGCGGCGCCTACACTATCAAGGTCATAACGGTTGTCCCATTTTTTAATATACTCCAACGCTTCGGCTTCAAGCTCAGTAGCTGGTTTTACCGCCGCCAAATAAGGCCTTATCAAGGCATCGCCATAAGATAGATTATCGCCCAAAATATTACCCATATCCTCTTTGGTAAGGGGATCGCCTTTGGCGATTAGTTCCTCGATCATATTTTTAACAGCGCGTCCCCGGTACCCCGGATGAAACCAATCATAAGTTAATTGGTAGGGATAACTGTCGTCAACGGTTTTACTATTTACCACCGCCAGATATCCGGTGGGAGGATTGTACATGGATGGTAGTTTTTCAAAGGGGATAAATCCCTTCCATTCGTACTCTCCGGTCCATCCAGGCACCGGTACGGCGCCTTGATGTTTAGCAACCCGAATTGGAATTTTAGCAGCGGCTTGATAGCCAATATTACCGTCGATATCACCATAGACAAAATTTTGACTCAATGAATCCCATTGAGATAAAGCGCTTCTAAATTGGTCCCAATTCTGGGCTAAATTAAGTTCTTTTACACATTTTAAGATTACACAGCGATCGAAAAAGGCCCACCTAAGCGCGATCGGTTCGGTATTGGCCCATTTTTCACGACGTAATGGCGGCCAGTATCCCCATGCTTGATCAAAGTTTTTCTGATCTTCTAAATCTTGATCCGTAACCTTAACCAAATCATTTAAGACCGGACCATGATGAGTAAATAAAACCTCTAATTTAACATCAGGATTTCCCTTTACCTTAATGACTTCTTCTACTCTTTCCAGTTCACGCCACTTACCCATATACTCATATTTAGTAGGATTATCCCGATCATCAAACTTTTCGACATATAAATCTTGAACATCCGGGTTCATATTTGTAAAAGACCAGGCGATCCGTTGATTGTGTCCAATTACTACCATGGGAGTTCCCGGCAAAGAAAAACCTACTACATCGAAACGTCCGCCATGTAAACCTATCTCTTGCCAGAGGGAAGGTATTCCGATACTCATATGGGCATCTCCGGCCAACAGGGGCTTACCGGAATCCGTATATTTGCCACTGATAACCCAAGCGCCGCTAGCCCAGCCAAAGGCCTCCGTACCCGGGAGTATGTTGTTTAGGTTAGAAATTCCGGCAATTTTATCATTTTTCAGCCACATATATTTGTTTAACTCCGGCGGAATAACCAACGGATTATCATTGTCCCAAACCGGAAGGGCCTCCGAAGCCCGTTTCTCACCTAATTTAGCTATAAGTTGGGCGCGGAACATTTCATAACTATAATTTAAACCATTGATAAAGGCGATGGTATTCCCATAGCTTAAAACATCCAATGGTTCCCAACGCCTGGGTTTTGCGCCTAACAAAAGAAATTCCATGGGTAATTTACCTGGGTATGTATTAATATAAGCATTGATTCCTTCACAATAAGCTTCAACAATCATACGGGTCTCATCATCCAGTAAAGGCCAGGTTTTTTCAGCAACCCGCCGCATACCGAAGACCCGAAAAAGTTTATCCATCCCCAATCCGGGATAACCTACCATTTCACTTAGAGTCCCATTCCCAACCCTTCGATTGACCTCCATTTGAAATAAACGATCTTGGGCTTGTACATAACCTTGACTAAAAAATAAATCATGTTCGTTCTCGGCATATATTTGGGGAATGCCTAGTTTGTCTCGATAAATAGTTACTGAAGATTCCAACCCTTCTACCTGAAGTTTACCGTTGGTTTTGGGCCAGGGTTTAGTGATCAGCCATATTCCAGTGGTTGATACTAATACGATCACAACCAACATTATCAACAATGTTAGCTTTAAAATACGGCTCCAAATATTCTTGTTACTTCCTTTAATCCGATTTGATTTCAACTTATGATACCTCTTTGGTTTGTTATTTATTATCATCAATCAACTAGCGCTTACTAATTATGAAGACGTTAGTTATAACTCACCTTCCTCTCTTCGATCGTCGGAAGCAGCTGTTTCCTGCTTGGAAGCGGTCAATAAATATGCCTCAATATACGCCGATATATTGGCAATCGTTGGTTTTTCAAATAAACTGTCCAAAGGAACATCTATTTCAAATTCTTCTCGTACCTTAAAGATAATTTCCGTAGCCAATAATGAATGTCCGCCTAACTCAAAGAAATCATCTTCGATGCCGATGGGTTTGATCCCAATCATCTCTTCCCAAATGGCCGCCAGTTTTCTTTCAATTTCGTTCCGTGGCGCCACATATTCTACGGATAAGTCTTGGCGTTGATGATATGTAATTGAAATTTGCTCAGCAGTATCGGATACCGAAGCTGCGGATTGTTTAGTAGCAATTGGCGCTAATGGTTCAATCCAATACCGTTCCCGTTGAAACGGATAGGTGGGAAGGGAAATCCGCTGCCGGTTTTCACGCTGATGAAATTTTTCCCAATCAATAAAAACCCCTTCCAACCACAATTTCCCCAATGTCTTTAAAAGCAGGAACGATTCCTGGGAAGCTTCAATTGGGGAGACGCTTTCATCAAAAGAGGAAAACAACGGTTGGTCTGTTTTTACAACCTCATTATCAAAGTTGGAATTTTGGACTGGACCGATTTGTAAGAAAACGAACCGATTATCCGGTAGTAATTCCGATAAAGCTCCTTTATCACCATTGTCTCGGGAGCGATCCCAATATGATAAATCCGTGGCTTCTTCTTCACTAAGCCATCCTTTGTTAATACCCGATCCAATTTGAATTTGTGGAGTATTTAATCTGATGCCATCTACTGCGCCTATTTTTCCGGCAACAACCGCCTTTAATGCATCTTCGAGGGAGATGACTCCGCCTATATAAGCCGCCAGACATTCCCCCAACCAATCCAGGCCATATAAAGCTCGTGGTTTTATTCCCCAATCCATCCAAAGTTCGGCTAAAGCGCATTCATTAACGAACAAAGCAGCTTGTTTCATTTCAGGGGTTACCCTAAGGGAACCGGCTTCATTCGGATATAAGTCGGGATACATGAAATGCCTAATATCCGAATGAATAATTTCATGGAGAAAGTCGGCACACCGGTCGACTGTTTCACGATAACCAGGTTCGGTCTGATATAGTTCGCTTCCTTTGTTATCCATAGAACCGCTTGTTCCGGTAAAGATGAAGGCTACCGGGCGATCCTTTTCCTCCTCCTGTTTGAGAAAGACATTTTTTCCTTTAGCACTTTCATTAAGAATATTAAGCGCATCTTGATTATCGCGGCATACAAAAAAGAGACGGTGTGAAAAAACTTTACGGCCTACTTGCAAGGTATAAGCAGCATCAGCTAAATTCAAACCGGGATTATTCTCAAGATGGGTTTTCAAATTAGCCGCTTGTTTTTCTAAGGCATTCTTATTACGTGCCGAAAGGACTATCAACCGCCCTTGAGGTTCACTCGCCGCTGAGCGGTAGTTAGGGGCTTCTTCCAAGATAGCATGGGCGTTAGTGCCGCCAATCCCAAAAGAGCTAACTCCGGCCCTGCGGGGTTTACCATCGGATTCCCAATCCGTTAATTTTGCATTAACAAAAAAGGGACTATGTTCAAAGTCAATCTGAGGGTTAGGGCTTTCATAATTAAGACTGGGAGGAATTTGTTGGTGTTTTAAACAAAGAGCGGTTTTGATTATACCGGCTATTCCCGCCGCAGCATCCAAATGGCCAATATTAGTTTTCACGGAGCCAATGGCGCATGAGAATTGCTCCTTGGAATTATGACCATAGGCTTTGGTAAGAGCCTTTATTTCAATGGGATCACCAATGGGAGTGCCGGTTCCGTGAGCTTCAAGATAACTAATGGATTCCGGTTCAATCTGCGCTACGGCTAAGGCTTCGGCAATTACAGCCCCTTGCCTGTCAATGCTGGGCGCGGTATAGCCCGCTTTTAATGAACCGTCGTTATTTAAGGCCGATCCCTTAATGACCGCATAGATCTGGTCGCCGTCAGCCAATGCGTCGGCAAGCATTTTTAACACTACAACTCCGGCACCATTTCCAATGATCGTTCCTCCGGCTTTAGCGTCAAATGCCCGACAATGGCCGTCCGGTGATAAAATAATCCCTTCCTGATAGAGATACCCGGCCTTTTGAGGAATACGCAGTGATACTCCACCGGCTAAAGCCATATCGCATTCTCCACTGCGGATACTCTGACAAGCTAGGTGTACTGCTACCAATGAAGTAGAGCAGGCAGTTTGTACCGTAATACTTGGGCCGGTTAAATTGCATTTGTATGATACCCGAGTGGATAGAAAATCCTTATCACTGGCAACCATTGCGAAATAGCCGCCGCCTTCTTGTAACAGACTGCCTTGGGACATCAAGTTGCGATAAAGATAGGTATTCATACCGGTACCGGCATAAACACCGATCGGAGCCGGATATCGATCCGGATCATAACCGGCATCCTCAAGGGCCATCCATGCCTGTTCCAGGAACAACCGGTGTTGGGGGTCGATCATTGCCGCTTCTTTAGGAGTATAATCAAAAAAATTGGCGTCAAAAAGTTCAATCCCTTCGATGACTCCGCCTGCTTTAACGTAATTTTGACGATTACGCAGTTCCCGATCTACTCCGGCAGCATCCAAATCTTGTTCCGAAAAAGTAGTAATCGATTCCACGCCATCTTTAAGATTTTGCCAGAAAGCATTGATACTATCGGCTCCAGGGAAACGGCCCGACATCCCGATAATGGCAATATCTTCCCCAGGATTAATTTGATATTTCAGATTCCCACTCATCTTCTTGCACTCCTGTTCCATGTTCTTTAGATACGCTTGTCTCAATTTTAAGCTTTCGTCATTTGCAACATCGTGTGTTTAAATTCCCGGTTAACCCATAGGTAAGCGATTATAGCAACACCGATGTGAGCGGTAAAAACGCTAATAAATACGCCCATCATTCCTAAAGAGAGCTGATGAACGGTAAAATATGAAAGGGGTATCGCAAAACCGAACATCCGGATCGCAGCTAACCAAAATGCGGCAAATGGTTTCCCGATCCCTTGGAAAGTACTGGTTGAAATAATTTCTAATGCTAAACCCA
>JAAYEK010000200.1 GCA_012728785.1 Bacillota bacterium
TCCACCTGCGCCGCCAAGAGCCTCTTGAAAATTTCGCAAAACCACTCACCTTCCAATTCCAGAGGGCCGATCTCATCCAAAAAAATTGGCCCCCCAGCGCTATCCAAGGCCTTTTCAATGATTTCTCGTCCAAAATCCAATCCCGCCCGTGAAAAACTAAATGATCGATAACGGCATTCCTCATCCCAGTCTCTATGGATATATTCTTCCCGATATGAAAATAATCTACTTTCCCCGGTCACCAAGTGAATAAGTTCTTGTCCCACAATAGTATCTCCCCGGTAAATCTTGTGGTTATAAATCCCATTCCCAATTTTTAGGCTTTGATATATTCCAAGCAAACGGGCGGATTTTCCCTGATTTACGGTGCCGGTTATCAAATAGATCATTGGTGATTATTGAAGTAACGGACGGCCCGCCGATAATCGCTTCCGGTATCGATGTCCATTACAATCCCAGGATCGGAAACTTCGATGATTTTACACCTTCGCGTTGCGGCAAATTCCCGCAGGTTACCATATTTATTTGGGGTTTCGAGCAAATCCCGGATAACGCTGGTCCGAAAAAGCGCCGGATGACCGTTGACTCCCTGATAAGCCGGGTAATTATCTCTCCTTCCTTTCAAAATACACTTCAAAAACTAATAATTTAAAAATACTAAAACCATTGTTTCATCTTTAACTTATTACGGTATATATTCTTCTACTGTAGCTATATAAGCGTCAGAACTATCATATCCACCGATGGCATAGATTTTCCCATTAGCCGCTGCTGCCGCAAGGCCGGTTCTGCCGGTCGGCATAGAAGCTTTGACAGTCCAAGTATTGGTAACCGGATTATACTCTTCAACCCTAGTTAGATGATCAAAGCTAGCATTCATACCACCAATGGCATAAATCTTATTGTTAATCGTCATCGCTGCCAAACCATCTCTAGCGGTAGGCATCGCGGTTTTTGTTGTCCAAGTATTGGTCGCCGGATCGTATTCTTCGACTACATCTTCCCGGCCGGATTCAGCATAGCCGCCGATAGCGTAAATCTTCCCGTTGACGGCAGCTGCTCCCAGAACCAATCAAAAGCAAACATAACAATAAACTAAAAAAACTTTTTTTGCATTTAGATATCCTTTCATTATAGATTAATTATTATGGGTTCATTTCATCATAGCAAATTATTCTAAACAAAAAATAAACAAAAAATAAGTCGTCCGATTGCAAAATACCCGTGATATTCCTGAACAATGTGCAGTTTTTTATCAATGATTAACCAATTTCAAAGGAATACATAAGAAATTTGAAAATTTATACAGACAAATGTTATTCCAAAAAAAATAAAAAATTAACTTCGAAAAATAAAGAGCCCTCCATCTGAGGGCATAAGGATTCATTGAATAATAATTAAAGATAGTTAGCGTTTTTTCTTTCGAAATAAAATGACTCCCGGAATAATCCCGGCAACGAGGCCGATGGCTGCGCCAAGTACCATGTAATTAAAGGAAGTCCGAGCCACTGAAACCAAAGCTTTATCAACACCCCGGAGATTGATCCCGGCCAAGATGACTTTCTGGAAAGGAAGCTTTCCGACGAGTAAAGCGGCAACTTAGGGAA
>JAAYEK010000201.1 GCA_012728785.1 Bacillota bacterium
TTAAATATTCATACAGGCTGGTGCCTGGGAAGGGGAGCAGATGGTTAAAGGCGGCAGTATAAAACTGATGCTTTTCTGAAAAACGCAGCGCCTTTTCTATGGTTTCTTCTGTGTCATAGTCATACCCAAATATAAAGGTAGCATAAATACCGATTCCCGCAGCATGGATACGCTCTACCAGTTCATCCCTTTCCTTCACGAACAGATTTACTGATTTTCTCATCTGTTTCAGATTTTCTTCTTCCAGGCTTTCAAAGCCGATCAGAATAATCTCACAACCACTTTCCTTCATGGTCTTCAACAGAACTTCATCCTTGGCCATACTGAGAGTTCCCTGACCGGCCCACTTTATCTTGAGAGGCTTTATTTTTTCAAAAAGCCCTAATGCGTTCTTTTTGTCCGCCATCAGATTGTCATCCACCAGAAAATGATATTTAGATGCGGAATTTTGAATATCCTTTAGAATGTATTCATGGGGACGGGCAAAATATTTACACCTGTAATAGCTTGCTATGGAACAAAAATCACAATGATTGCAACACCCCCTGCCTGTTTCAATTAAAGAAACCGGCAGATATTTTTTCCCTTTATAAATGGACTTATCAGGCGATAAAGGGCTATAGGCCGGCTTACCCGCATAACACCTTTTCAGTTCGCTTTTTTGAAAATCCTCCAGCACGCTTTTCCAAACCGCTTCAGCATTGCCTGTGATGATTGCATTGGCATGTAACAAAGCCTCCTCAGGCATCAGGGTCGTATGATATCCTCCAAGAACCACCTTGGCTCCCCTTTCCCTGAAGGCGCTGCTGATTTCATAGCTCCGCCGCGCTGTGTAGGTTTCTACGGTGATAACTACCAGGTCCGTCGGTTCATCATAATTAATAAGCTCAACTCTGTCATCATAAAAGGCCGTTTCTACAGCTTCAGGGGTCAGACTTTTTAATACAGCAATTGTTAAGGGCTCCATTTTCCATGTGCCGATATATTTCTGTCCTGGCTTCTTTCCTATGGCCGGTAATATAAATGTTAGTTTCATCCTGTACCCCTTTAGCTATTACAGATTAATAACCCATCGGTTATCAGAAATTTTTCGATTGTAGCAATATTTCCTTACCTTTATTTATTTCAACGAGACGGGAGATTCTTAGCACCCGTTATATCATTTGGCGGCTATTGCAGCAGGAACCGGAATGTCTGAGTTGTCGCACATCACATCCCTGGTGAAGTGCAGAAACTTTTCCGCATATTTTCTATATCCCAGGTTAAGGGGGATAGAAAGCCAGGGGCTGTGATTAAAGGGCGCCAGTCTTTTAGTAATATCCTTCGGACTGTAGGTATGCTTCCATGCCCAGATAATTCCCTCTTCTAAATCCTGGACACTCATCTTGGCAGGCTTAAATACGCAATGCTCAACATCGTACATCGCCCAGTTACGTTCGATGATTCGTCCCGCCTTGTTCAATTCTCTGTAAAGCCGGGTATTGGGAAAAGGGGTCAGAATGCTGTATCTTGGCAGATCAATTTTAATTTTGGTAACCATCTCAACAGTTCTTTCAAAAACGGATTTATCCTCATCGTCCCCTCCAAAGGCAAAGCACCCCTGCACCAAGATACCATGATCATGGAGTTTTTTCATCAACTCACCATAATCCGCGACATGGTTTACTCCTTTGTTGATATATTTCTGGGAGGACTGCCAAATAGATTCAAAGCCTATAAGCAGCCCTTTGCAGCCACTCTTTTCAAATACACTTATCAGTTCTTCATCTACCCCTATATGCGAGGTAACAAGCCCAAGCCAGAAAACTTTTAACCGGATAAGCGCTGTGAAAAGCTTTATTGCATATGCTCTGTCCGTAATTAGATTCACATCAGGGAAAACTACTAACTTAGCGTCAAGGGCTTCGATCTCCTTTACAACTTCATCAACGGGACGTTGATAAACAGTACTTCCAAAAGCCGCCGGATAAGCGCAGAATGTACAGGGGAAGCTGCAGCCCCTGACTGCCTCCACAGTATTGATTGTTATATAACCCTTTTTGTTAAGAAGCTCTCTCCTTGGAATTGGTTTTTTTGCTATTGTATAATTACACTCCTGATGATAAAAGGGCTTTAGCTCCCCTTTAGCAAAATCCCTAAGCATCCGGGAAAAGGTAAACTCTGAAAAACCCGTCATAACAACATCTGCATGGCCGGCTGCCTCCTGAGGCAGCATAGTAGGATGTACTCCGCCCATAACCACCTTCATCCCTCTGCTGCGAAAATAGTCTGCATAAGCATAACATCTGGGAGCTGTGCCTGTAATGCAGGTTATTCCGATCAAATCCGCTTCCAGATCCGGAGGAATACTCCCTGCAGTCTCATCATAAATGACTACTTCCGCATTAAGTTCCTCCGGCACAAGCGCCGCCAAAGTAGTTAAGGTGAGCGGGGCGTAGTGAAGGGATTTTCCGAAACTCCCGTTGTGTCTGTGCATTGCTCCGGCCGGAGCCAATAGTGCTATTTTCATTTGAACTTTCCTGCCTTTTATAGTGTCATTATGCATCGTTTCAAAAGTAAATTTTGTTTGTAGAAAAATTTTCTTACCTCTGCCCTTTCCAACGAGGCGAAAGATATTTACACTTCTTCACATTTTATAGCCTTGGAAATACTTACCCCAGTCTTCCCTTGAAGAAAGACAGGCCGGTTTAATGTTTCCCAACTTTTGTCCTGCATCTAGACACCCTTTGATATATTCCTTCTTTGGGTCTCCTGTCAACACAAATATCTGCAGTTCTTTTAACTGCCCCAACTTTCTGCAATAATCATAATGATAACTTTCCCTTAGAGCGTTGTCCGCTTCTCTGCCCGATGGAAGCTTATCGCTCTTTATATATAAAATATAGCGGTTCTTCTCAGGAGCAAGCAGATAAAATTCCGATCCAGGGGCGAGCTTCCCCACAGCTTCCCTTACAAAAGTTTCATGGAGTTTCTCTCCAAACCTGTCACTGATCCTGTCGTTTTTCCCCATAAAAATAAGCAATGGCAAACTCTTCCTCCAGCCAACCACCTTAACAATATCATAGTTCCGGTAGCGATAAAAACCGCCTCCAGTGGTTACAACCACCTCATATACCCTTCCCGTTTTAAGTTCATTAACCAAACAGATTTGATTTGTATCGATATCAATGAACTCATAAAAATGGGAGCGCACACTCAGAATTCCTCCCCTTTCCCCAGCCAACGGAAAGGAAATGAAGCTTTCCGTAGATAACAACCCCTTAGGCTGAACTATACAATTTGGAAACAGTCTTTTCAAACTGTCTCCGTAGAAAGCTGCATAGGCATCACACCAGCAACTTATAATCTTCAGCCTTGGCCATATTTGGTCGTAAGCCTTGTTATATACAGCCTGCCGAATCTCCTTCCGCCTCCTGTGGCTTAATTCATTTAGCAGCCTTTCCTTGTTGTCTTCCATATAATCCAAAAGAAGCAGCAGATAAGTGGGGTTCCATACGGAGATCAGTGTGAGCTCCTTTGTTTTTAAAAGCTCCACCACCGTTTTGGTATAGAACCTTTCCATATTCGTTTCTGTGCCTATATCCCTTGGACTTACGAAAACCTTGTTCATCAAATATTTTTCTATCCTGCCGAAGTACTCGGAATCCTCCTCAAAACCGATAGGTATGCCGCTTTTAGTATACTGCTTGTTACCGATTGCCGGGGTGATGGACCAGTAGCTCCTCCCCCACTTGATCTCAGGATAGGTAGTATATAAATCATAGATCCAGGGCTTTATGCCCATCTGGAATTCTTCCTTTAGTGATTTTGTATAAGGAATAAGCTTAGCTGCTTTTGTTGAACCGCTTGTGGGTTCCAGGGTTATTATTTTTTCCATCGTCAGCAGACTTTCTTCCTTCTCTGATATTTGTTCAATATAGGGCCGGTAGGTTTCATAATCAGACAAAGGCGTCTTCTCCTGATAGGCTTTTATGCTGTCTATTGTCTTAAAACCGTATTTTTTTCCGTAGGCTGTCTCCTCATTTTTCATTAAGATTTCCTTCAGCCTTCTCTTCTGTACCACTTCTGGAGATGTTACCGCCGCAAATCTTTTGTATTCTCCCTGATAAAACCGACAGCATAATGTATTGATAAAGTAATACAATAATATTTTAGGATTTCTCATTTAGTCCCCAGCCTTTAAGCTGAATTATTAAACAAAAACTTCTGCATTCGCACTGATAGATTGGATTTGCTAAGCTTTGTGACACAGATCAAATCGTTACCCTTTATGTAACCTGGATTTTTTGCTACGAAAAATGCAATATTTCTATCCTTTAGCCTCTCTTTACTAACATCTGCCACATTCTCTTTCAGCTTGTCCTTAACTCCCTTGTAACAAAGGACCCCCGTCTTTTCATCGTATTCCCCGGGACTGTAAAACCTGCCGAATGCGTCAATTAGTTCTCTGATTTCCTTAGGAGTTTCTTCCTTATAATTGGGATAAAAGGAATTATAAAAGGTTGGAAGTATCCGATAGGTTTTGTAGCCCTTACAGATCAGAAACCAATAAAAGTCTCCATATTGCTCCTCATATCTAAAAAAGGATCTTGCGAAGATCTTAAAAAGCTCCGCGCTCCCCCAATATTCCTTATGAATAATTGTATCTCCCGAAAAAACTCCGTGGACAAATCCATCACCCAGTGGTATATGAATAATTTGCTGTGTAGAAAAACCCCGTATTATGTTCGTTTCATCCTTTAATACAATGGAATAATCCTTCTTGTTTAGATCTTCCATGAAGTTTTTCCATGTCATATTGTCATAAAAGGTATCCATTAATTCATACATTGTTTTAATATCTTCAACGCTGAGAGATTTTATTGCCACTATGCTTCCCGTCAACTTAGCCATTTGCTTTTTTCCCTTCCGTAAATCCGAAACGCATTCCCTGTTTTTTAAATACTTCCTTTCTAAAAAGAGGATTGTATATCAAATATGTAAAGAAGCGGTATAGGGTACGCATGTTGGTCTTTGGCTCCAATGCCCTTTTAAAAATCGACCAGGGGGAATTAAAAACTTTTCGACACCAAAATGATACCTCCGTCAGTTCCACCGCCGACATGTTTTTAGGAATAAATGACGCGTGATTGAAGCGGTACTCCTCATGAAGCCACCATTTTCCTTCATATAACAGCCGTCCTTCTTTCTTTAGCTTTTTATATAAAGGCGTGTTCGGGTAAGGCATCAAAATATTGTAAGCTGCAAAGCAAAACTTGTTCCGAATGGCAAATCGGCAGGTTTCTTTAATACTTTCCCTGGTATCGCCATCATACCCAAGGGTAAAGGCGGCCCAGGTTTGAAGTCCCCATCTTCTAAGCTCTTTAATTTCCTTTTTATAGTTGTCAAGAGCTCTTCTCTTGTTTGCCCCTTTTGCTGCAGCCACTAGATTTTCCTCATTTATGGATTCAAAGCCAATAACCAGCCCCAGGCAGCCGCTCTTTACCATGAGCTCCATCAGCTCCATATCCTCAAGCATATCGATGCTTCCCTGGCTGACCCACTTCACCTTCAAAGGAATGAGAGCTCGGAAAAGCTCCTTAGCTTTTTCAAAATCCGAAACAATATTATCATCTACAAAAAACAAAAGCTTCCGCTTTTGGCTTTTAATCTCTTCAACAACCTCATTAACTTCCCTGCAAAAATGCTTTCCCCTGAAGTAAGCGCTGGAAGCGCAGAAATTGCAATAATATTTGCAGCCCCTTGAGAATTGCAGCAGGGTAATTGGTAAATAGCCCTTTCCTTCAAAGATATCTCTTCTTGTAATAACACCCTTTTGAGGTATTAGGGGCTGTTCCGCTCGATACTCCTTCTTTAGTTCATTCTTCACAAAGTCCTGCAACATCTCCCGCCATACATTTTCCGCATCTCCAATAATAATGGCGTCTGCATGTTTTTTTACCTCTTCCGGAGTCAGCATCACATGCATGCCGCCCATTACGGTAGTTACTCCCCTTTTTTGATATTCCCGGCCGATTTCATAGGCGCGTCTTGCTGTAAAAGTCTCAACTGTAATTGCAACTAGATCGGCAGGTTCATCGTAAGGTATTTCCTCCATACGGTCATCATACATTACTACTTCTATGTCTCTTGGAGTCAGGGCTGCCAAAATCCCAAGCTGCAATGGTTCCATACGACCCTCATCAACGTATAGGCTATGCTCTCTCCTGCCAATATTAGGTTTTATTAATACCAATTTCATCGGCTGATTCTCCTAATAGTCTGCCTTGCTTTCTGCGTATTTCCCTATTGGAAATAATATTAAGGGCCATGAATAGAAAAAAGTTATAAAGCTTAAAATGATAGCTGCCTGCAAATAAACGCTTCAAGATACTTCCCACTCCATAAAATCTATAACGCGCTAATTTGCAACCGTCCTTTAATTCTTCAGGTGAAAGCTTTTTAGGACGGTAGGCAGTATCACCGTAGCAGTAATCATCCCTCAACCACCATTTATCATAAATTAAGCGTCCCTCTTCCTCAAGTCTTTTATAAAGTGGAGTTCCCGGCATGGGTATTAATGGATTAAAATTTGCAACAGTAAAATTATGTTTCATTGCAAAGTTCAAAATTTCCTGGAAGCTCTCAGCGGTGTCCTCGTCATAACCCAATACAAAGGTGGCGTATATTAGTAATCCGTGTTTATATATATTTGCCACAGCCCTGTCATAATCTCCAATAGTAAGATTTGCGGATTTGTTCATTCTCTCGAGATTATTCTTGTTTAAGGATTCGAATCCCATTAAAACCATTATACATCCGCTTTCCTTCATCAGCTTCAGGAGCTTGTCCCGAAGCGCCGCATCCATACTGATCTGACATGCCCACTTTTTCTTAAGCGGCTTCAACGCTATGAAAAGCTTTATAGCCGCTTCTTCATCAACGAATAGATTGTCATCGATAAAGAAGATAATCTTCTCTTTGGTAGCCTTTATCTCTTCAATAACCTGTTTTAGATCCCCATGACGCACCTTTCCGAGATACATCGCTTTAATTGAACAAAAGTCGCAGCCAAACCTGCAACCCCGGGAATACTGAACCAAACCAAGCTTTTGGTATTTCTTCCCCCTAAAGGCGGAATGGTTGATATCAATCGGGACGAAATCAGACTTCCGTGATGAGATATATTTCGGCTGGACCGTACCGTTTAAGGCGTCCTCTATCAGTCGAGGCCAGGTATCTTCCGCATCTCCCACCATGACTACATCCCCGTATGCCTTTGCTTCTTCCTTAAGCAGGCTGGCATGAAAGCCTCCCAAGACAATAATATTGTCTTTTGTTTTAAACTTTTTCGCTAAAATATACGCCCTCCTGGCGGAAAAGGTATCGAAGGAAAGGGCTATCATATCTGATGTCAGGGCTTGAGGCAGCTTTTCAACCCGGTCATCAAGGAATTCCAGTTCTATGCCTTCCGGAGTCAATTGAGCTAAAATAGGGAAGATCAGAGGTTTAAGGGCATCATAACACTTGCCTTCAAACATACTTACTTTGATAATTGTTATCTTCATCCTTTACCACCTGTATCGGCAATGGCAAAAAAACTTTTTCAGCTATTGTTATATTTGGTGATCCCAAACCATTCCTGGAATATAATTATTTAGCATAAAAGTTTTCTTCTACACTTTCCTGTAAATGTCCTCCAGGGCTGAGGGAAATTTTTACAGGCTAAAAAGGCGGCGATGGTTTCTTCACAGGCTACTAGTTTCAGATCGAGCATTGATCCGCACAGACCAAGCTTAACCGCAAAACAGACGCAGAGGGAAGTGTAACGGTAAACCCCTTTTCATTTATCTTCACATCATTAAAGACCGCAGGTTTAACCTTGTCCGTTTCTGCAAAAGAATTAAAGGCATTAACCTTGTCAGCGGTTAAAACCAAGCCCTCTACTTTATTCAGCTTCAGCTCACCACTATTGAAAAGGCATTCCAGGTTAGCAACCTCCGTGGCATGCAAATTACAAAAGGTAACATTAATGCGCCCTGCTTTATCCTTTGATACGGAGGCGCTGAGCGCCGGGACGTTCTCCCCATTTAGCTCATAATCCCCACACTCAAGTTGATAATCCAACAAATCCGCATCCTGGTGCACCTGATACAGATCAAAAACATGATAGGTAGGAGTTAAAACCATCTCCTCACCATTAGTCAAAATCAAGGCCTGCAGAACATTAACAATCTGGGCAAGATTGGCCATCTGCACTCGATCACAATGGCGGTTGAAAATATTCAGACTTATCCCGGCGATCAGCGCATCCCGCAGGGTATTCTGTTGATATAGGAACCGGGGATTGGCGCCAGGCTCAACCTGGTGCCAAGCTCCCCATTCATCCACAATCAAAGCCACCCTTTTCTCCGGATCGTATTTATCCATAATTGCACTATGTTTACTGAGTAAATCATCCATCGCCAAGGCGTTTTTGAGGCAACAGAAATATTCCTCAAGCCCAAACTCACTGGCCGATCCTTTATCCTCCCATCTCGTCCCCGCAACTGTATAATAATGGAGACTTAGGCCGTCCATATAGCTTCCGGCCCTCTCCATTAATACCTCCGTCCAGTAATAATCATGATCATGGGACCCGGAGGCAATTTTAAAGATCTGATTGTCCCCATAAGATTTGACATAGGTTTGATATCGCCGGTAGAGATCGGCATAATATTCCGGGCGCATATTCCCTCCACAGCCCCAGTTTTCATTACCGACCCCGAAATACTTTAATTTCCATGGTTTTTCCCGGCCATTTTCCTTCCTTAAGTTGGCCATTGGGGATACGCCGTCAAAGGTCAAATATTCAATCCACTGTTCCATTTCATAAACACTGCCACTGCCCACATTACCACAGATATAGGGTTCAGTGTTTAGTTGGGCACAGAGGTCCATAAACTCATGGGTTCCGAAGTGATTATTTTCCGTTACCCCGCCCCAGCAGGAATTGACAATTTTCTTCCGCTGCGCCCGCGGTCCGATTCCATCTTGCCAATGATAATGTTCGGCAAAACAGCCGCCCGGCCACCGGAGAACCGGCGCTCTAATCTTGTGCAGGGCTTCCACCACATCAATTCTAATCCCGCGGATATTGGGGATCGGGGACTCCTCACCAACCCAAAAACCCTCATAAATACATCTCCCCAGATGTTCGGCAAAATGGCCATAAATATTCCGGTTAATCTTCCCTTTCTTGCGATCGGCATTAATTATTAACCTATTCATCTTTCTCCCCTATCTTTTTGGTATGATTCAAAATTAGTCCGAAAAATTACCGCAGATCGGTTTTTATTTCACGCGCAACCTGACCACATTCCAGGACAAAGGGGGTAATTCCGCAATCACCTTGTCCCCTTCGACCAGCGTTTTTCCCTGAGCATGGGGCATTACATTATCCGGATTTTCTTCGGTATTAGTTGCTTTAATATCCTCATGTTCCAGGACAATATGTTCAATTAATTCTAATTCACCCATATTGTTTAAACTACATTCCAGCTCCATTAGGGAATCTTGACTACGGTTAACAGCGAAAAGGGTTATCTCCCGCTCATCGTCGGATAAAACTCCGATGGCTTCAACAAATTTTACTCCTTGATACTGAACAGTATCATAAACCGGGGAAATAATTTCCGGCCGCAAAACTGTTCCCCTTCCATATTTGGAAGCATGATAGCAAGGGTAATATAGCGTCTGCTTCCAGCTACCCCCTTCAGGGCTGGTCATAATAGGAGCAATAACATTTACCAGCTGGGCGAGGCAGGCAATCCGGATGCGGTCAGCATGTTTGAGCATGGTAATCAGGAATAACCCAACCACCAACGCATCTTCAAAATTATAAATGTCTTCCAGCAATCTGGGAGCCTTAGTCCAAGGGGCGATCTCCTTATCCTGCTCATTAGAATGATACCAAACATTCCATTCATCAAAAGAAAGATAGATAGTTTTATTACTCTTTTTTCGCGCTTTGACATAATCGCAGGTGGCAATAACTGCTTTAATGTACTGATCAACCTGTTCCGTTTCGGCCAGGTAATTTGCAAGGTTATTGTCCGGATTACCCAGATATTGATGCATTGAGATGTAATTTACATACTCATAAGTATGACTTAACACTGTTGCTTCCCACTCCGCAAAAGTTGGCATACCATAATGGGAACTCCCGCAGACCACCAGTTCAATCTCGGGGTCAACCTGCCGCATGGCCTTAGCGGTTTCAGCGGCCAACCGTCCGTATTCTTCCGCAGTTTTTTGCCCAATCTGCCAAGGGCCATCCATCTCATTCCCCAGACACCATGTCTTTATCTTATGTGGTCTTTCGTAACCGTGCTCTTTGCGCAAGTCGCTCCAGTAGCTACCACCGGGATGGTTTGTATACTCGATTAAGTTCCGTGCCGCATCAATCCCCCGGGTTCCTAAGTTAACGGCCATCATGGGGGCGGCGCCGACTTTCCGTGCCCAGGAGATAAATTCATTTAACCCAAATTCATTTGTCTCAATACTGCGCCAGGCCAGTTCCAAGCGTACCGGTCTCTTCTCAACGGGGCCAATGCCATCTTCCCAGCTATATCCGGAAACAAAATTACCGCCCGGATAGCGCACAATCGGGACACCCAGTTCTTTAATCAGCATCATAACGTCCTCGCGGAATCCACCATTGTCGGCCCGGGGGTGATCCGGTTCAAATATTCCCGTATAGATGGCCCTCCCTAGATGTTCAATAAATGATCCATATATTCGTTGGTCCGTTTTCGCGATTCTAAAATGCTTGTCTAAGAATAATTGGGCCTTTTTAGTCATCTTCTACACCCTCCAATTCTATATTTACGCAAACAAATAACGACCATTTTTACTATCTAGAAAATGCTATCGATGCTTGTCGATCCACATCAACTTTTCATTATATAACGTGGGTCAACAGGATGTTGACGTGGACGACTACTATGAAGATTCTCCGATTACCAGCTTGGGCAGGATCTGTTCATGTCTGATCTCTAACTCCTCACGGGCAATACGCTTAAATAAAAGATCCATGGCCTCATCAACCATTTTTTCTTTGAAAAGATCCATAGTAGTCAATTTAGGCCGCGTATAACTAGCTACACTATTATCATACCCGACGACCGCGATATCCCTGGGTATCCTTAACCCCAAATCATTAAAGCTATCAAGCGCTCCGGCCGCCATGACATCATTATAAACAAAGATGGCGCTAAGATTCGGACATTTCCGGTAGAGTTTTTGCGCTAAAGCGTATCCCTCTTCCCGGCTGAAGCTTTTTCCCATTTCAATATATCTTTCATCTACTTCCAGGTTAGCATCGTTAAGCGCTTTTTTATAACCATTTAAGCGTTGCTCAGTGGTTTTACTCTCTTCAATCCCAATAAAACCAATTTTTTGATGGCCTTTCTCCAATAAATGACGGGTGGCTAATTCCGCGCCTCCGACATCATGAAAAGTAATGGTATCAATACCATCAACCACCCGAGCGCCTGCCAGCCCGATAATGGGGACCTCCTCATCTTGCATGGCTTTGATCAAACCATTTTCGATAATATCCCAGGTTAGGGTAGTTATCACCCCAGCTACTCTGTTTTCGATCAAAATGTCCTTATAAAGCTCTACCCGGTCAATCATGCTATGGGTGTTACAAAGGTAAACCCCGTACTTTTTTTCAAAGGCTTTATCCTCAATCATCTGCGCCATTTGGGAAAAAAACGTATTATTCACAGTAGGTACGACATAAGCGATGGTCTGGGTCTCTTTTCTGGAAAGCGCACGGGCGATACGATTCGGCCGGTAATTCATTTCTTTGATCGCCTTTTCCACCTTTTCCGTCAATTTTTTACTGACCTTTACCCCTGAATCCCGGTTAATTACTGCAGAAACAGTAGCCACTGAAACGCCAGCATGTTTGGCTACATCTTTTATCGTTGGCATCGCGTTCCTCCTGAGTCAAATTATCACAAGTAATATTATTATTCTTTGTATAAGCCAATTTCTCTTAATTTCCCTTTTTGGGGTTCGCTAACGACCAGATATGTTTCGTATAAAGATTTAAAAGCATTTACCGGTGATTTAAAACCTATCTGCAAGGCAACGGATGAATCATTGGGATTAAAGGCCTTAGTTGAATCTCCATACTTTAATCCGGTTTTCTCCTTGGCGCAAAGCAGCAATCGGACCTACTCCGCTCTTTTCCCCTCTTTTCTCTCCTAAATAATCGATGTCGAGTATTATTTCGCTTCCATTTGGATTTTCAAAATCAGCATTGGCCATCCTGACCCTCTGTAGGGTTTTAGTAGTTTGAATTTCCCCGAGTGTTTTTTCATAGTTTTCCGGGAGGCAACAGAAAAGGTATACTCCGTCTTCTTCTTCAGTAATCCTAATTTCCGGGTTAAACTGTTTGGCCACAATTTTATTGCTTTCTTTCTCGAACGGAACCGCCCCGTTTAAATATAAATTATTATTAATATAAACAGGCTGGTTATTATTTAAAAATATATCTTCATCTCCTGGTTTTTGATGTACTTTTTCCAAATATTTCTCTAATGATGTGTTATAACCATTAAACTGAGCAGTCCCGACACCTTCGATCCCATCTTTCCCCACAAATATGTTGTTATAAAAGCGATCATCCCCGCCCAGAATAACAGAAAAGCCCGCTATTTTTGTACTATGGGGAAGATGATATGGTGTTGACCGGTTATGGACTTTTTGCTGATCCATTTTCCCACAAATTAGATTATTTGCATAAGCTCCACCCTGTGAATAATTATCCAGAGCGTACTCGGAAGTAAAAATGTTATGATCGACAATATAAGGTCCATGACTTACCTCGACGAACAGATCACGATTATTACGATAATATAGGTTCCGACTAACTCTAGTCCCCTGTGCCTGCCAGTCTAACCAGGTTCCTAAAGAACAATTATGGATACGATTACCATGTATTTGGACATCGATCGCTGCATGCAGCTTAATACCGGCAATTTCATATCCAAAAAATTCCCTTTTTAATGCAATGTTATAGATATGATTATTATATATTTCACTGAAGACACAACCAAGGTGACCGACGATCCCATTTTGCCCACAATCATAGATGATGTTATTGCGAATAAGATGGGAACCAACGGTCTCTTTGCTCCAACCAGCATGGGTAGCGCCAAAAACAGATTCTATTTGGTAGTTATAGCCCGGTTTATCTCTACGTTTAGCCCGATAATTGTCGCCTGTGGAGATTTCTTTACCAATACTAATCCCGCTACACTTCGAGTCATGGATAATGTTATCTTCAATGATCCATCCTTTACTCCAATGGGGACCTAATAATCCCGGCTGGTCAGCAGTGGGAGGTGTCCAGGGCGTTGCTGCTTGAGCCATCTCAAAACCTTTTACTGTAATATAGTTAATACCTATTCGGTCCGGGTAAAAACAGCATTTCCTGACATTTACCTCTACGAGCTCCTCATTGGGATTATGGTTATGAAAATTAGCGTAGATGATGGTGTTTTTATCATCAACCTTGGCATACCAGAGATACCTCGTTTGCTCCGGATTATGTACGAGAACTGACTTGCCTGTCCAATTATCGATCATTTCTTCTCTTATACCGGGATTTCGCAACTCCTCATAATTTCCCGCCTCATAAAAGGAGATCCCGTTTAAATAAACATCCCCCAGGTGTTTTGGGCTCCCTGTATCTGTCGTAACAAGCCAGTCACCAAAGATCTCTTCTTTATAGGGATTATATTCCCCGAATAATTCATTTAGCAGCGTCACTTTCCAAATGGATCCTTCAAGCTGTTCCCAGCCCCGGATCTGTTCAGACCCTTTAATGACTACCTTCTCCCCTTCTGCAGCCTGATAGGTAATTCTCCTGGTATTGCTTAATCCAGTGTTTTGGGGTTTCACCCATTCCCGGTATACCCCTTCATGGACAATTATCGTATCTCCGGCCTGAGCAAGAGAAGCCGCCTTATTAATCGTCAAAAATGGATCCTCTCTTGTTCCCTTCCCGAAATCTGATCCAGTTTTGGCCACATGATACTCATAAATCATAATAGCTCCTCCCTTTGATCATGTTGTGATCAAAGCTTTTTGCGTTGTAACCATTAAACAAGAATTATGTTCTCGTTGCCTAGAACAACTATTGGATCCGGTCATAAATGCCTCTTATTTATACAAGTGACATTTAACATCTCTGTCCTCTACTTTATAATTTTCAGGTTCACATTCTTTACAGATCGCTTGCACTTTTGGACATCTCCCGGAAAATTTACACCCTCTCTGCGAAAATTCTTTAGCTTCCAAATCACTTAAGGCGATGTCGCTTTCCCATTTGGAAGCCGGATTGGGTGCCGGAATTGAGGCTTTTAACAATTGAGTATAAGGATGCAACGGGTTATCCAGCACCTTTTCGACCGAACCCATCTCCACAATCTGTCCTCTTAACATTATGGCTATCCGGTCACTGACATAATAAGCGGTCGCCAGATCATGGGTAATATAGATGATACCGACCTCTTGCTCTTCCTTTAATCTTTTAAATAAGTTGATAATAGACATTCGTAAAGATGCATCGATCATCGATACGGGTTCATCGGTAATTAATAATGACGGATCAGTAATTAATGCTCTGGCGATCGATGTTCTCTGCAACTGGCCCCCTGACATTTCGCTGGGATATTTACCTTTGATTTCGGCAAGGGAAAGACCTACTAATTCCAAGGATTTTTCCACCAGCTGATCTCGATCTGTCTCTGCCATCTTAAAGTTTTTTTCTGTTTCATAGAGATAAGTATCTATTTTTTTCAAAGGATTAAAAGTTTCAAAAGGGTTTTGAAAAACAGGTTGAACATCTCTCATGAATTCCTTTTTTCCCTTAAGATCGGTTATTTCTTCACCTTTATATCTTATCCTACCGGAAGTAGCCGTTTCAAAACCTAGGATTAATTTAGCCACCGTTGACTTACCACTACCGCTTTCGCCTGCGAGCGTAAATATCTCCGGTCTATCAAGATCCAAGGAAAATGAAACCTTATTTACAGCAGCTATCGTGGATTTAGCAAATCCCTGACCTTTGCTAAAAACTTTAGTCAAATCTTCGACATTAAGTGATTTTGAAGATGCTTTTTCAACCTCAACTTTATTTAGTCTTGAATTTTTCGACGGTGATTTCTTTAGATTTATTTTCATTTAGAACCCTCCTCAAGAAAGCATGCTACCCGATGGCCTTTTCCCGCCTCTATTAATTCTGGGTTTTCTTTTCTGCAGCGTTCCATTGCTTCTGGACAACGAGGATGAAATCTGCATCCTGATGGCACATGTATTAAGGATGGTGGAGCTCCGGGGGCGCTTACCCGGTTTGATTTATCTCCTAATTTGGGTAATGATTTTAATAACATTAACGTATAAGGATGTTTGGGCTGATTAAACATAATGTCAACATCTGCTTCTTCAACTATTTTTCCTGCATACATAATTGCCAGTCGATCACATAAATTAGCATGGATCGCCAGATCATGAGTAACCATGATCAGAGTGTTTTGCTGCTCTTTTTTGATCTTTTTTATCAATTGCACTACTCCCCGTTGAACTACTACATCCAGAGCTGTGGTTGGTTCATCAGCAAAAATTATGTCCGGCTTTAGAATTGTGGCTAAAGCGATCGTAATCCGCTGTCTCATTCCACCAGACAGTTGATGAGGAAAGGCATGCATTACACTCCAGTCCAGTCCCAAGGCATCTAAATGTTTTTTTACCATATCGTCAAAGAGAGTTCGATCTTCGATCTTAAGATGAGCATCAACAATATCGTGAAATGATTTTTTTATCCGCCGCACCGGATTTAAGACACTCATTGAACCCTGGGGAACATGGGAGATCCGAACACCTCGCACCTTACGTCGTTGTTTATCTTCCTTTAAAGACAAAATATCCAATCTTATATCATCAAAATTATAAACTACTTCTCCTTCCATAATCTCTAATGGTGGCTTGATCAGTCCGCTGACCGCTTTCAAGAGGGTTGATTTACCACAACCGGATTCTCCGGCAATCCCAAATATTTCATTTTTATGTACCTGAAAGGAGACCCCATCAACCGCTCTGACCCGATAAATACGGCCGTATTTTTCTGTACTATAATAAGCTTTAAGTTCTTTTACATCAATAATAGACATTATTTCACTCCTCTTTGATCATCTGTAATCTGGTTCTAGGATCAAGATATTCGCTGATACTGGTAGAAAGCATATATAAAGCAAGGATCAGTACAATACAGCTGATTATCGGTGTCAAGATCCAATTCCACTTTTCTAAAAAGATTGCCTGGTATTGCAAAGCCCAGTAAATCATCGTTCCCATGGTTGGTGTATTAAGATTGGAGAGTCCTAACATGGATAAAGTTACTTCCATTCCAATTACCCAGATCACATTATTGATTGTTGCCGCCATAATCAACGGGATGATATAGGGCAAATGCTCTGAAGTAATAATTTTATATGTTTTCATTCCTGATAAAACTGCTGTTTTTGTGAATTCCCTTTCCTTGAGACTTAAAATTTGGGAACGAAAAAGTCGGGCATCCCAGGCCCAACCAAATAAGCCAATGATGATCCCGAGCACAGCTATACTTAAAGAAGTCCGGAGGATACTGGCGATCAGAATTAAAACCGGAAATAAAGGAATGATGATAAAACTGTCGTTAATTGTCATCACAATCCGATCAAAGAGGCCTCCTTTATATCCGGCCAGTAAACCCAGGATAATTGCGATAATACGCGATATCAAAGCGGCAATTAATCCCAGTAATAAAGAATTTTTAATGGCAACCATGGCTTGCCAAAATAGATCCTGACCCATCGAATTTGTACCCAGGGGATATTTCCAACTCCAAGTCATATCTCTGGGAACCGTATTCCAGGCTTTCATATTGTAAGGTGAAAACATGGATATTAGCGCGATCATGATAAATAACGTTAAGATGGAGAAACCGAACATAAATCTTTTATCGTAGCTAAATAATCTTTTGAAAACTCGCAACATCTTTTCTCCCTCCCTATTGATACCTGACTCGCGGGTCAAGTAATGGATAAATCAGATCAATGATTAACATTGCAGTAGATACTCCAACAATCGAAAAAATATTGATACCCAAAATCAAATTATAGTCCCCAGCCAAGATTGCAGAGTATAGTAAAGTGCCGATCCCGGGATATGAAAATACGATTTCGGTAATTAAAGCGCCCCCAAAGATAAAGCCAATATTAAGCGCTAATCCTGTTATTTGCGGAATAATCGCATTCCGCATAATATACCGGAAAATTATTTTTAATTTGGGCAATCCTGAGGCCTCAGCATAAACAACGTAATCTTCCTCGACGACATTGGAAGCTACATTCCTCATCTGTAAAAACCAGCCCCCGATCTCTAACACTACCATTGACAGTATTGGCAAAAAAGCATGTCTGAACAGATCAAGGATGAAATTTAAGTTAAAACCTATTTTAGCTCCCATACTATAACCTCCTGCCATCGGAAAAACAGGAAATATAAAGGCAAATATAATCAGCAAAACAAGGGCCATTATATAATAGGGAATAGGACGAATCCCCATCGCCAAAACTTCGATTAGTTTTGTCAATATTGAATTGGGGAAACTTACTTTTATTCCCCCAAGAATAGTCCCAATTAACCAGGACAGCATTAAGGATACTAGTAATAGTCCAAGGGTCCAAGGCAAAGATATTTTTATTAACTCAATAACGGGGGTAGGAAACTGGGTGAAAGAAGGGCCTAGATTTCCTGTGAATAACCTTTTCCAGTAAGTAATATACTGTTGAAAGAGACCACCTTTCAAACCATACAATTCCTGTAGCGTTTCTCTCATTTCCTCAACCGCCGCCGGATCTAAATACTGACCTTGGGCCGTCATTCGGTTCAGCTGGTGTTCGACCGGATCTGAAGGTAATAACCGGGGAATAATGAATACTAATGTAATTCCGATAAACAAAACAGTTAAATATTGGATAAAGCGTGGGATGAAATATTTTTTAAACACCATTAGCCCTCCACAAAACGATATTTATCAATTTTTTAAAGCCTCCCTGTATAGGGAGGCTTTAAACTCCTTATTTCCTTCCAGTAGGCTTGAGGAACGGTAATACGAACTTAAAGTTCGGCCAATGGTACCAAGGAACGGCATAAGGATTTTCACCGCCGGGATAATTTGTCCAATAATAGGTGTCCAATCCCATAAAGCCCGGGAAGGAAGCCAATGAAACTCCCGGTTGTCCGTCAATTAATATTTTTGCCACTTCTAAGCCCAGATCAATAATGGCGGGATCATTGTAATCGGTATTTTCCATTTTTTCAATGAGCCGATCTAAATCTTTATGTACCCATCTTGATTGATGGCCAACCCGTTTTTCACCGATTGGTTTAAAATAAGATGATTTGAAAACACTAAATGCTCTATACAGATCGATACCGGCGCCAAAGGGTTCTGCTGCCGGTTGGCCTCCTACTACCTGGTAATCACCTGTCTCTGTTAATGATTCAACCTGTTCCGTCGGTCTGGCTTCACAATCTATCCCAAACTCTTGCCACTGATTGGCAATAGCAAAAGCCCATTTAAATGAAGGGTTAGTCGCAGTGGCAAGGGAAACAATTTCAATTTTCCAAGGAGTACCATCGGGTAATAACCATTTGCCATTACTGTTACGGGTAAAACCATTCTTTTTCAGTAATTTTTCGGCAATGTCAGGAGCATGTTTCCACCAGCCATAACCGAACATCTCTCTGATCTCCTTTTCTGATTTGGGTGCATACCCTTTTTTTCGGGCTGCCTCTGCCATTTCAAATGGTAAATTAGGGTTATAGGGTTTAAACTTCTCGCCATCTACTTCAATGGTATAATCCTTGAGCCAGGGTTGTAATCTTTCATAATAGGTTTTATAGTAAGGCAATAGAGCTGGAATATAGGCTGGCGAAAAAGCCGTGGCGCCATTATAGGCTGTCAACGCCAGTTTTTTAGCATCCAATGCTAGATTTAAAGCCCAACGCACTTCTCGATTATCAAAAGGTTTGACCAGAGTATTGAAAGCTGCCCCTGTTACACAAGGATGTAACAATTCGGCCATGGGGAAATCTTTATAATACCCGCGGGCATACTTATTTCTAGCCAGAACAACCCGGAGTGATTCAGGGGTTAAATCTGCCATATCCAACTGGTGGCTAACTTGAGCCATCGCTTTTTTGGAGGCATCTCCATAATGTATAAACTTGACATATTTGGGCGCTGGCTTTCCATAGAGCATTCCAGTTACTGTTCTTTTCCAATCCTCTCTTCGTTCATAGAGGAACCAGTAACCACCTAAATCATATTCTAAAAGTTTATAAGGACCTGTTCCGATCGGTGGATTAAACTGAAAACTCAGCGGATCTTTAACCTTTTCAAAAACATGTTTTGGTAAAATACGGCAAGCGCCCCACCGGTCTAAAAATTCAAAATGGAACCGGGAATTAGCATTCTTTAGCTTAAATACTACTGTATAATCATCTGTTTTATATACTTGATTGATATTTTGATTAAACTGTGTATGGCTACTCATACCTGGAGTTTTCATGCAAAGTTTAACAGTATAGACTACATCGTCAGCATTAAATTTAACACCATCGCTCCAGTATACTCCTTCCCGCAAATTAACAGTAAGTTTCTTAAACCCATCAGAATAAATTGGATTTGTTTTTGCTAGTACATTAATTATTTCTCCAGTAGAATAATCCGCCATCCATAAAGGATCAATAACTAACTGCTGGAGACCTTTATCATTCCCTACCCAGGTAGCCCAGAAATTAAAATTTCCTGGATTGCCTACTTTACCGGTGAGAATATCAGCAATTAGCATTTCATTCCGGGGCGGATTAATCGCCAATCCGGAACTTGATAATAGTAAGCAAACAACAGTTAAAACCAGGAATAAAACTGAACTTTTTATTCTCATTTTTACCCTCCTTAATAATTTTTATCTTTATTCAACTTCACTTCACTCCACTCCAAAAACGGTAATTTTTTTTGATTCATCTACCACTCCTTTCATACAAAAAGTAGTTTTCTAAACGGTTAGATTTTTTACGAGAATAGCTCATTGGTTGTAATATTTTCCTGATAACTTTGTCCAGTGTTTAAATGAACCTATTCATTATTATTTTTGTACCAGATAATATATGTATGCCAAATATTTATCTTTTCTTATCACTAGCGCAACATAAAAGTTCAAACAAAAAGGCAAATAGAAAACATCGGCTAATTTCTTTAACGTAGTATCTTTGTCCATAGGCTCTCCTTATTTTAAGATTCTGGTGGATAAAGACTGCCCAATCTCTATTTTAAGGAGTTTTTTCATGCTTTTCGATGCTTTTTCTCTTGTTTTTAACTGTTTTTAACCTTTCTCTTGAGTTGCCTTTTGTAAATTTTGCTTATGCTACGCTAGTGTTTTTTTATATATAACTTTTATAGAGTATTTCGGTATATACATTTCTAAGCGGTTAGATTTATAACAATATTTTAAAATAATTTTAATGCCTTCTAAATATTTGATACCACATCTAGAAGAATTTGTCAAGTTTTCTTAGTAAAAGAGTGTGTTTATTGACAGGCACAAATGCCGATATCGACGTTGAGGTGTTCCCATTTAAAGTGGCGATATCCTTCTGACATTTTCAACGATCTGCCCTTTTCTTCCTCCGTAGGGGTATTGCGAATCATGATAACCAGACTACAACCCAACTGGTCTTTCAAAACAATTTCACTGTTCTTGTGAAATATGGCAAAATATACATATAATAATCCAAGGAGGTTAATTGATGAACAAAGTTCCTTTCCTAAGTTTAATCATTTTGATTGTTTTCAGCGCAATCTTCATTTGTTTGGCCGATGACCAAATCCAACCAAAAAATGCCCATCAACTACTGAGGGACCGGCTGGAACAGGCAAATGCGAATCAATCTATCGTCTGCGCCGTAGGAGACTCAATCACCGCCGCATAGGGCGCGGCGGCGATACCACTTTGGCTATAATCGGACGTTTAGAGATGATTTTAGAGACCAAAGCCCAAATATATCTATTAGCGATTGGGATCAACGATGTCCGCTGCAACGATAAACGAGGCGCAACCAACTGGGCGGAATTTAGTCAGAATATGACGACTATTTGTAACGCCTTAAAAGAGTCCGGCGCTGAAGTTTTCGTCATCAGCATCTGGCCCGTATTTTCCAATGACTATACTCTATCAAGATAAGACTCTACCGCCTTTTTCTCGGGAGTAGCCCATGCCGCCACCTGGAATCCCCATCCCTTAAGATTACGGATAAATATTACCAGGGGCATTTCCGCTAAAGTTATTTCCTCCCTCGTCACTATGACCTGCCCCAGAAAGATAGATGGCATAACTACTGTTGTTACTGTATTCAGTTTGAGAGGATAATAATAAGCTTGTGTTGTTATGGACAAAAATACCGCCACCGTAACCTGAAGCATTGGAACTAATCGTACAGTTATTCACTTCCAGACGGCCGGCTTCGACATGAATACCTCCACCGGATCCCGCGCCATTTGTTGCATGGTTTTCAGTAATAGTGTTATTATTAAGCTCTGCGGATGTATTGAGAAATATCCCGCCGCCCCCGTTCCAAAAATATTTTCCGTTTGCCCGATTACCGGAGATAGTATTGTTATTAACGATTAGATAACAACCAGCTGCCCCATAGATACCACCACCGTTCAAATCGGCTGTATTGTTGATAATCTCATTGAATTCTATAGTGGCCCACCCATTATTAACAACAGCTATGCCGGCGCCCTGATTAGCAGAGTTACCGCTGATGATATTTTTACGGATAGTGGCTGAAACCGTATCGATATAAATTCCGCCGCCGTAATAGTTTGAATCGATTGAACCTTTACCCTGGGTAATGGTAAATCCTTCAATAGTTACTGTATTTGACCGGTCTCCTTTGATGATAATTGCCGGGCTGATATTATTACCGCTGATAACGGTGGCGGCCACCACTGCCTCATCATCCGGGTCGGCGCTGCGCAAGGTGAGGCTTTTGTTTTCAATAACAATGCATTCATCATGCGTACCTTGGGAAAGGATAACCGTACCGCCATCCGGCGCCGCCTCAATTGCCGCCTGAATGTTAGCGTAATCCTCCGGGACCCGCAGCCGAGGAGTGCTTATGGTGACATTGGCCGAACCCGAGATCGACTCTACTGCCGCCGTGACCTGGCCGCTTCCGGCGGTGCTTGCTGTAAAGGTGGCACTGGGGCCGGTGTTAGGAGAGACGGTCCCAATTCCTGCTGTTACGGTCCATACCAGAGTATCCGCCAAAGGAATTGTAGAACCGTATTGGTCTTTTCCAACTGCTGTAAACACTTGAGACTCACCCGTTGATAAGGAAGCGGTCGGAGGGTCAACGGAGATAGTAGTAAGCACTGGTGGGTCTGTGGTTACCGTCACGGTAACGCTACCGGAAACCGCCCCAACAGTTGCGGTAATGGTGCCATTCCCTGAAGTTTCGGCAGTGAAGGTTGTAGCCGATGCCTTTGTGGAAGAAAACGTTCCCAGGGGTTCGCTGAGATTCCAAGTAGGAGTAATACTCATGAACTCACCGTTTTGGTCTTTTCCTATCACGGTAAATTCTTGGGTATCGCCAGGCTTTACGCTGACTGAAGCAGGGTTAATGGTAATGGTGGTTAATACCGATACTGTTTTGGAACTTTCACCTCCACCGCCGCATCCGGTTAAGCTGATGGCAATGACCAGTAAGACTATGGTCCAATATCGTCGCTGTCTTTGCAAAAAACGTTCCCCCTTTATGGCGCTATAATAGTGCTTTAAAAAGCCACTTTAAGTATAACAAGGAAAAGCATTTTTAGGTACTACTTTTATGTAAGTTGTTGTAGGTTTTTGAAGGAAATGGAGGTTGCTATTTCCTCTATCTATCGAAACAGCTCCAAAAGGCGCTATACACGCCTTACCATAAGAAAACCGTCCCTTTTTAGGGAACGGTTTCAACCGCTGATCTGTTTTCCACTTTTAAAATAGTCGTAAAGCTAAAATCCACCTACTCTCCGGTATACTCGTATATTTTCTGATCAATAATAACTTTCCTAGCCGGCTATTAAAAAGAAGCCGATCAAAAATAGGCCCAGCAGAATCCGATACCAACCGAAGGCTTTAAAGTCGTTATTTCTGATATAAATCAGTAAGAACCGAATCGCTAAAATGGAAACGAGGAAGGCCACAACCATTCCCGTTAATAAAACCGCAATTTCCATCCCGGTAAAACTGAAGCCGAATTTGACTAACTTTAAGGCGCTGGCCCCGAACATAACCGGAATCGACAGAAAGAAAGAATATTCAGCCGCAATATTTCGTGAAGCGCCCAGGATAATTGCGCCAAGAATGGTTGCGCCCGAACGAGAAGTACCGGGAATTAAAGACAACACCTGAAATAAGCCGATCTTAAAAGCAACTTCATAGGACAACCCTTGGAAATCAGTGATTTTTACGGCCCGGCCTTTGTTCCGGTTTTCAATGACAATAAAAAGGACCCCATAGACAATTAACATCAGCGCGACGGTCCAATAATTATAGAGGTGTTCGCTGAGCCAATCATCGAATAACAATCCAATCACCGCCGCCGGAATAACCCCTACAATTACTTTACACCAAACCTTCACCGTATCTAGCTTTTCCGGTTTAGTTTTTTCCGGTGAAAAAGGGTTCAGCTTCTGGAAATAAAGAAGCGCTACCGCCATAATCGCTCCCAATTGAATGACCACCAAAAACATATCCCAAAATGCAGGGGAGGCATTTAACCGGATGAACTCCTCAACCAAAATCATATGGCCGGTACTGCTAATCGGTAACCACTCGGTAATCCCTTCCACAATTCCCAAGAAAGCCGCTTTCATCAGTTCAATCAAGAACATCCTAATTTCACTCCAAACTTTCAGTATTAGTTATTCTGCCGGAAAGAATCTCTAATAATTATTCTAAGTTAAGCGCTTAAGAACCGGCTGGGCTCTCATTCTATTTCTCCAGCTTTTTTCAACGCCAACTTCGTGATCACCGGTCCGCATAATTCGTAGATAATGGTTGCGCATAAGATAATTGTTTGGATTTGGCCGCCATACTCAGGCACGATTTTCGTGGCCAAACCGGCCAAGCCAATAGCCACACCAGCTTGAGGGATTAAAGTATACCCCAAGTATTTGGTGACAACCGGCTGCGCCTGGGATAACTTTGCTCCCACAGCTGTGCCCATATACTTTCCTACTACCCGGAATATAATATATAAAACACCGATGAATCCAACCGATGGTAAGATACTTAGATTTAATTTCGCCCCTGACACCAAGAAAAACAACATAAAAATCGGAGGAGTAATTCGTTCTACCAGTTCAAATACTGTATCGCTCGCTTTGGAAATATTAGCATAGACTGCGCTCATAGTCATACAAACCAGCAGAGCGGATAATCCGGTAATATTGGAAACGCCAATACTTAATAGCACCATCGCCAAGGAAACCGATAATCGGTTCCCCCGTCCGGTAAACCAGTCGGTTAAATATTTTAAAACAACACCAAGAACCGCTCCGAAAATTAAGGCTCCACCGATTTCGATCACCGGATTTATTATCGAACTAATCAGCGAAACCGAACCATGAGAATTAATCCCTTTGGCGATCGCCACCGATAATCCGAAGGCTATTAAGGCGACTGCATCGTCAATCGCTACTACCGGCAGTAATGTTTCAGTTACCGGGCCTTTGGCCTTGTATTGGCGGACTACCATCAAAGTTGCCGCCGGCGCTGTGGCAGCCGCAATCGCCCCCAGCACCAATGAAAAGGCTGGATCATGGCCGGTTACGATCAATATCAAGTCTACTAAGATTACCGCCCCGATTCCCTCGGCAAAGGCGATGACCACCGGAGATTTCCCAACTTTTTTTAGATAATCAAGCTTAAATTCGGCCCCGATTGAAAATGCGATTAAACCTAAGGCGATTTCAGGTATTATCAAAAATTGTTCAATAACTTCAAAAGACAACAGTTTCAAACAATAAGGCCCTGCGATCAATCCGATAATTAGATATCCCGTTACATTAGGAAGACGGATAATTTTAATGCACTTACTGGATAATAGTCCCAAAACCAGCGCTATTGCCAGACTAGTATAGATATTTGGCTCCATTTCTATTCACCAAGTCCTTCAACATAAGTAATGGGAATAGAAAACATAATTCCGGTATTGGGCGCATTAAAATCCCCGATAATCTTTTTAATAGTGGTTCGGGTGAGCATCACTTGTTCATCTTGGAGAACAAACATCATTACCTTACATATTTCATTTTCTTTGTCGGAAAGGATATGCCGTAACATTCCAACAATCGGAACGTCTTCCATACTTGCTAATGACTTTGCCATACCTGTTCCTTCTAAAACCGTACCGCCTTTGATGCCGGCCTCAGCCAATTCCTTCATAATCTCAGCTTGAAACTCAATCTTTTTTAAAATTAACACTAACAGTTGCATCGCTTTCGCTTCCTTTTTTAGTTTTTAGATAGTCTCGTCCACATCAACATCCGATCGGCCCAAGCGTAATATGAAAATAGAGAGAACGAGCAATATCCGCCGTGGGTTTTAAACCGCGGTGGACAGAATCAGCTGAAATTTCTCTAGTTATTTTCTTGATAGCGCTTGACCAGGCTTAACTAATATTAATTCTATCATCAAAGGATGTCAAGTTTCCTTAGATATTAAGCGTAGGCTAACTGAAGTTTGGGATTGAAAAAATGGTCCCGGTGATCCGGGGCATTTCTTGAGGACTGTACAATTATCTAATTTTTTTATAATGAGCTACTCATATTTTCAAGGATTCCTCTTTTAAAAGTCGAATTAATATTATAGAAGCAATTTATTTATACTAATTAGCCTTGAAGTTAGCTGGAAGTTAATTATCGCCATTTCACAAGGAAATAATCGGAGGTGTTTTTTATTGTTTTCCAAATTTCTTCAATTATTTAAAGTTTTACTCTCGAAAATAAATGTGTTTTACCAAATTTTATTCATTATTATCATGATTATCTTTTTGATGATGATTCAACGTAGTGTCAGCAGTAAAGCTATTAATACAATTCAACAAAATATGGAGAAAATATATAGCAGCACCTCAGCAACGGGAAAAGAAGATCTCTCTAACATCGAAATAGAAGTTGAAAGAATTCGAAGTTATTATTTAGCTGCACTAGCTGACGAATCATCTACAGCTACACAATTAAAAGTAGATCTCAATGTATTATTTAATAAAATCAAATTTATGAAAAACATTAATGAATCTACTAATCAACGCTTAGATAAAACAATCGCCAGCATTAAAGAAACTATGTCCGAACCGATCAGTTCCGAAAATTTCACTGTCCTTAATAAAGATATCGATAATTTAATGAGTATTGTAATTTTTTTACGGAATATGACCAGTAGTGATAATTATAATTTGTTTTTAGACAGTGATAAACTTGCGACTAAATTAAAGGATACCAACTCGCTAATAATGATCTTAGGCACTGTTATTGCAACATTAATCGGCCTGATCATTGCCGGCTTTATCTCAATTCCCTTAAAGAAAATGGTTAACAGAGTAAAATTACTGGAAACCGGTAATTTATCCACTCAAATCACCAACACCATAGGGTCCCGCGAAGTAACCGAAGCGGTCAAAGGCCTGGATAAGGCGATTTTGAGTTTACGAGGTTTGGTCAATGCTATTATCGAAAAAGCTCTAATATTAGAAAACGCCAGTACAGAGCTAAGTTTGGTTTCATCAGATACCGGCCGATCGGCGGTGGAGGTAGCCAAAGCTGCCGATGAGCTTGCCATTGCTTCTTCGGAACAGTCAAAACAAGTTACTGAAACAGTTGATATCATTCAAAAGTTATCGGAAATGGTTATTCAGGTAACTCAAGACGCGCAAAGAATCGCCAATACTTCCAGCCAAGTGGCGAAGTCGGCGGAACTTGGACAAAGAGTCACCAGCGACGTCGCCCAAGAAATTAACGCTTTATATAACTCCACTCAAGAAGCGGCGGAAGTTATCAATACCTTGATTAAAACTTCAGAAGAGATTAGCGGTATTACTTCAATAATTGAAGGTATCGCGGAACAAACTAGTTTATTGGCTTTAAACGCCTCAATTGAAGCCGCCAGGGCCGGGGAACATGGTAAAGGTTTTGCAATTGTCGCCAAGGAAACCGCTAAACTAGCTGAGCAATCAAAACAATCGACCCGTTCAATATCGGATTTAGTTTTTGAAATGCAATTACGCAGCGACCAGGCGGCTGAAGCAATGGAACACGGAATAATAAGGGCCGAAGCAGGTAAAAATCTAGCGTCAAAAGCTACCATAACCTTCGAAGAAATTTTTAAAACAATATTGAATACCATCGACCAAATCAATTTAATCGTCAAATCCACCCAACAAATGGCTATCAATAATGAAAAAACAACTGACGCAATTAGCACCATTGCAGCGATTAGCGAACAAAACCTAGCTAGCACCCAAGAAGTATCGGCGGTCGCCGAAGAACAAAACGCCTCAGTAGTACAAGTCACTGCTTTGGCCGAAAATATAAAACTAATCGCCGGCAGCCTAAAAGAAGCAGTTGAAGTGTTTAAGTTGGAATAAACTGATCCTGCTTATTACCAACCTTGGTAGATAGTATTCTCTACCAGCACCTTCTAGGTGAACTTCCACAACGGGTATCGGTTGTTAAAACCGGGCATACTACTTCCGAGGTGATTTATTTGCGTACTCTTTGGAAAGGCGCTATCAGCTTCGGATTAGTCAATGTCCCGATCAAGATGTATACCGCTACTGAAAAAAAAGAACTGAAATTCAATTACCTCCATGAAAAATGCGGTACCCCCATCAAATACCAACGTCACTGTCCCACCTGTGATGTTGAAGTCTCCCAAACAGAAATCGTCCGGGGTTATGAATACCAAAAAGGCCAGTATGTAGTCTTACGAGATGAAGATTTTGAAGGTATTCCCGATGAACGGAGCAAAACCATTGATATCATGGATTTTGTGGATTTAACCGAGATCGATCCAATCTATTTTGAAAAAAGCTACTATCTCGAGCCAAACCAGGGCGGAGAAAAAGCTTATGCCCTTCTTAAAAAAGCCATGCATGATACGGGTAAGATCGCCGTCGCCCGAGTGACGATCCGCTCTAAAGAGACCCTAGTTACGCTTAGGGTCTATCAAAACGTACTCGCCATGGCCACCATCTTTTACCCGGATGAGATTCGTACCACCGCAGGGCTGACCGGAGTCCAGGTCGAACCGAAACTCCATGACAACGAGGTCCAAATGGCCACCAGTTTGATTCAGAACCTTTCCAGCCGCTTTGACCCCTCCAAATATACCAACAACTATCGTCAGGCCTTAATGGAGATCATCCAAGCTAAGATCGCCGGGGGCGAAATCTCCCAAGCTCCCGAACGGGAGACCGGCAAGATCATCGATCTCATGGAAGCCCTCCGGGCCAGTATCGCCGCTACTGAAAAAGAACAACCCGTCCCAGCGCGGAAAAAACGCAACACTCGCGCTAAAACGGGTTAAACTTAGAACAGTTAAAATACTGAAAGTTGGGTATGGTGGTTCGTTTAAATAACTGAGGGTTGGTTTTGAATGTTCGTTCCTCAATTAAGTATCTGCTTCGTCTTCGGCCAAAGGGGGTCTTTTGGGACTATCCTTTTCCCATCGCCCAGCAACGCCAAAGAAGCTTTCTCATAAAACTCTTGCTCCTCGCCGGTTTCCGAAAGCCAGTTCAAATACTGCCATTGCAATTCGAGACGAAGTTGTTCCGGACGGTTTGACCTACGCGGCAATTGGCCCTCCTCATAAATTACTTTATCACAACTAGATTCGTGGTCCAATAATATAAATCCTGCCAACGACTTTTAAATTAAAAAGACTATTTCCGCTAATTACCTTCGATTGACAAAAGCTTCCCCGCCTCTATCTCATCCAAAACTCCCACAATAAAAACGGTCAATTCTTTTCTCAGGTCTTTTTCCATGGGTTCAGTTAACCTTTGTCCGTCGCTGTTTTGAATGATTCTGATCTCCGGACGGCTCGGAAAATCTTTTGAAACCTTAGTAACTACCGCCTTTTCCCCAGTATTTAAACTTACAATACTGCCGGTAGGAAATGGCGCGATATTTTGGATAAACACCTTGACTATTTCCGGATCAAACAAAGTCCCGCCTGTATCTCTTAGATACTCGAGGGCTTCATGGGGCATTACTTTTTTCTCTCGATACACCCGGTCCGTAGTCATCGCGTCAAAAGCGTCGGCCAAAGCGACAACTCTGGCAAACTCTTGAATTTCAGCGCCTTTTATGCCCCTCGGATAACCCGAGCCGTCGTACCTTTCATGGTGTTGCCAGGCGACATGCGCCGAGACGCTACTAATCTCTTCCTGTTTTTGTAAAATTTCATATCCAAGTCTGGCGTGCTTCTCTATTTCTTTCCTTTCTTCCGGAGTTAACTCTGTTTTTTTATATAATAAAGTCTCGGAAACCGTTGATTTCCCGACATCATGCAATAACGCCCCATAACCTAATTGTTTTAATTTGGGAAAGTTATAACCCAGATCGATTCCGGTCAATAAAGATAAAATACATACTTCAACCGAATGTCCGAAAGTAAAATCATTCATCGCCCTAATGTCGACCAAGTTAACAATGACCTTCCGATTTTGAATCAGTTCTTCCATTATATTATTTACAGCTTTACGGACCTTTTCGCTATTCATCATCTTACCGTTACGGATATTATTCATCGCTTCCTTGGTTATCCTGATCGTTTCAACTTTGGTCTGTTCATTGACTAATTCATCGATTTCAATTTCTCCGATGATTTCATCCTCGATATACAAAGAATTAATGTTCCACTGTTCCAGCCGAAAAATATAATCCTCGGTAAGGGCCTTTCCCTTTCCAAGTAAAATATTGCCGTCGGATGTAAAAATGTTCCGCGCGATTACCATTCCATTTTTTGCGTTATCAATTGATACAAGTCTCATGGTTCTCTCCTGCGTCGAAGGTTAATTTAGCTTAGCCGAATCTCTCCCGATGGCTTTCAAAACTTTAATCGGCTCCATAATACCGTTAAAATGCTTGTAATTTAGAAGCCTTTTTTTCAAGGTCTCGCCAATCTCCTGTCCGTGAGAGACAAGGACAACGCCTGTTTCAGACAGAATATCTTCCGCGATGATCATCCCTGTTAATAGTTCATCTATTCTTACTTCCCTAATTTGATAAGCAGCGCCGTCCTGATAATACTCTTCCTCCAACGCTTTTAAAATCTCAGGATCATATCGCCGGTTATGTTCCTTCATTAGATTTAACGCTTGGATTTCGGTATTACCGCCCATTAGTAACAAATCATAGTCTAAAATGGCTTTCAGGATTCTGCCTAAAACCGGAATTTCCGGTCCCTGGTTCTGGTCCCCGGGGATCCCGCCTCCGTCATAATGCTTTTCCTGATAAGCGATTCCTTCGGCGACCCGTTCCAGCCGGGGGATGTTTTTGATTAAATCTCGCCCGGCGCCGGGATGCTCCAGATACATCTCTTCTTCCTTAGGGTCTAAAGCTTGACCGTGATACTTTTTTTCCAAGATTCCGGACGGGACTGTTACGCATCCAATCTGGGAAAGCATTACGGCAATCTCCACTTCCCACAGGTTATCCAGGTTTAATCTTTGAGCGATTTTCGTCCCTAACCGACTAACTCGGGACGAATGGCTAAAGGCGACCGGATTAACGATTGATAAAATATCGCTCATCACTTTAATGCTGCCGCGAAGGGTCTTTTCCAATAACTCTTTCTCAGCCGTGACTAACCGGTACTGTTCAACGCCGGCGTTTAGAGTTTTTGTTAAATCTTCGGGAGGACATGGCTTTAAAAGGAACCGAAATAGGCTTCCTTCATTCACCGCATCAATGGCCGCCTGCAGATCGGCCTGTCCGGTCAACATTATCCGAACCGTGTCCGGAGCTGTTTTACGAGTTTTCGCCAAAAACTTGATCCCATCCATAACAGGCATCCGGTAATCAGAGACTATCACCGCAAACGGCCCCTCTTTTTTAATAGCCAAAAGCCCATCCATACCGCTAGAGGCTGTTGATATTTCAAAATTTTTACGAAGGCTTCTTTGATATCCGGCTAAAATATTGCTGTCATCATCAACTAATAGGATTTTTCTATTCATTCAATACCGGCCCTCCCAACAACCTAATTATAACGCTTGCTTTTCATACCAGAAGTTGTTTGGCGTTTAATAAAAATCGCCGCATTACTGCTCATCAATTAAAACCTTTATCGGAATCGCAATAAATTTTAAACTCAGCACATTCGACAATCTCTTTTTAGAAATCTCGGTTATCTCATGCCCCTTTGGAAACAACAGCACCCCGGTGCTGGACAAGATGTCTTCGGCCAATACCGAACCCACCGGAACATCCCGAATATCATAAATCTCTTTAATAATTTGTCTATGCCCCTTATGGATTAAACCATATTCGTCTTTCAAAGCGTTTAAAACTGAAGGGTCATATTTGTAAATTTGCTTTCTCATTTTATCAATTGCTTCTGTTTCCGACCCCTCGGATTGAAACAATAAATCAAAATCGTGGACTGCCCTTAAAATCCTGGCGATTATCGGAAGGTCCGTCCCTTTTTTATCATCGTCGGGAAAACCGCTGCCGTCAAAGTTTTTAGCTTGGTAAAAGATCGCTTCCGCCGGTCCTTCCAACCTGGGAATACCCGCTAATAAAATCTTCCCGATTGCCGGATATTCATTTAACATACTTTTTTCAATATCCGAGAGGTCTTGGTCGCTATATCTTTTTTCCAGCACTTCCTTGGGAACAGTGATACACCCGATTTGAGAAAGTAGGGCGGCGATCTCTACTTCCCAGAGATTGTTTAAACCCAAACGTGATGCAATTTTTCGCGATAAACTTGAAATACGTATCGAGTAGCTGAATGTCTCCGGACTTAAAAGCCCGAGAATGTGGCTTAACGTTTTCACGCTGCCGCTAAGTGTTTTTTCTAAGAGTTCGCGCTCCGCGTTTATCAGCCGGTATTGTTCCAAAGCCCCGTTTAGTACATTGGTTAACATCTCCATCGTGCATGGCTTGGTTAAAAAACGAAACAAACTTCCGTAATTCACAGCGTCGATCGCCGCTTGCATGTCCGCCTGACCGGTAAGCATCACCCTCACCGTATCCGGAGCTATGTTCTTTACTTTTGCCAGCAATTCAATCCCGTTCAAACCCGGCATCCGATAATCGGATACTATCACCGCAAACGGACCATTCTCCTCTATTTCCTTAAGCCCCTCTTCGCCGCTGGAAGCCGTGTAAATTTCGTAATTATTACGTAAATTGCGCCGTAATGTGTCCAGAATGTTCTGGTCGTCATCAACAAAGATTACTTTTTGATTATCCATTGCCTCACTCCATTAAAAAGATTATTGAAAACAAATCTTCTATTTTTTACATCTTGACGCTGCTGCAGCCGGAAGCTGAATGGTGAAAACAGTCCCTTTGCCTAATTCCGATTCCGCTTCGATACTACCGTTATGTTTGTTTGCAATAATATCATGGGCCAATGTTAATCCCTGTCCGGTGCCTTTACCCACTTCTTTGGTGGTGAAGAAAGGATCGAAAATTTTATTGATAATCTCCGGCGGCATTCCGACCCCGTTATCGCTAATCCTGATCTCAACAAAACCGGATTTGCTCCCGGTCTTAATAACGATTTTTCCTTTTCCGCCGTCCGCTTTACTATCTTTGATAGCGTCCACCGCATTGACAATCAGATTTAAGATGACTTGATTGATCTCATCAATCACACAAGTAACTTGAGGAAGTTCCGGATCAAACTCGGTTTCAATATCGGCCACATATTTCCATTCATTCTTAGATATAGTAATAGTGCTTTCTAAGGCTTTATTAAGATCGGCCGGATGTTTCTCTCCTTGACTTGGATGGGAAAATTCTTTCATGGCCCGTACAATCTTGGTCACCCGGGCCGCGCCTTCCTGAGATTGTTCGATCGCTTTCGGAATCTCCGCGCTTAAATACGGAAGATCAATCCTTTGAATGATGTTTTCAACCTTTGCCAACATAGCTTGAACATTAGAATTATTTTTAACGGCGTCAAGTAACAAATCGTAGTGTTCAAAAAGTTTTTCCAATTCCCTAAAAGACTCCCGAATAAAATGAAGATTATCTCCGACATATTGAATCGGTGTATTTATCTCATGAGCGATCCCGGCGGCCAATTGACCGATGGATTCCAATTTCTGTGATAAGGCATTCTTTAATTCATTTTTCTTACGATCGGTAATATCGGAGCCAAACAAAAAATAACTGGCATTTCCTTCGAATTGATCCCCGATCGGGTTAATTGAGAATCCCAATAATCCATCTTTCCCATCAAGACGGGTATAATTAATCTCATCCAATCTGACGGATTCTCCTTTATTCCTGGTGTGGTTAATTTCACGGGTTACCTGGTCCCAATTCCAACGAATACCGCATTCGATAAAAGGTTTTCCGATTACCGCGGCGGTTGGAATCCCAAAAGTATTCTCCGCCGCGTGGTTCCATTGAAAGATCAAATCCTCTTTGGAGACCCCAATTACAATCGATTTAATCGAGGAAAGCAACTGTAAGTTTTGACCGTATGCATCCAACGCAATCGCTTCAGCTTGTTCCCGCTCGGCAATTTCTAATTTCAATAGTTCATTGGCTTTTAATAGGTCGGCGGTCCGTTCAGCCACCCTTATTTCCAGATCGGTTTTGGATTTAAGCAACTCTTCCTCCTGAAGCCGAAGTTGCCGTTCCATCTCTACCTGTCTCGCACATCTCTCAATTGCCGAAAAAAATTGTTGGCGGTCGATCGGTTTTAGCACATATTGAGTGACACCGAGTTCAATTGCTTTCAAAAAATAATCCGTGTCGCTATAGGCTGAAGTAACAATGATTTGGATGTTTCCATCCATCTCTCGGATGGCTTTAAACATTTCCAGACCATCCATTAACGGCATCCTCAAATCCGAGATAATCAGGTCAATCTGGTGTTCTTTAAATAACTCCAAACCCTGCCGGCCGTTTTCAGCCTGATAAAGCTCGGTAATCCAACGTTGTAACATTTCAGACACGGCTTCTCTGGTATCAAAATCATCTTCAACGTATAACACTCTTAAGTTAAACTTTTTACCTCCCATTGCTACACCTCGATTGTAAATTGCGCTCCTCCGGCTAGATTAACCACGCTTAGCCTTCCGCCCATATTCTTTTCAATAATTGTCTTCGACATATAGAGGCCGATACCGGTCCCTTGGTTAGGTTCCTTAGTTGTAAAATAAGGCTCGAATACTTTATCGATAATCTGGTCCGGTATACCTCCTCCATTATCAGTTATAGTCACCGATGAGAGCGACTGGTCGCCAGTCAATTCAATATCAACTCTTGGGTTTTTAATTTTTTTCGCTAATAGAACATCTTTAGCATTGTTTAAAATATTGATCAATACCTGAGAATACTCATTTGGAAAACCAAAAATATAAATATCGTTTTTTACAGTAAACATCAATTCAATATTATTATTTTTAAAGCTTGCCTCTACAAAGGTAATGGTTTTATCAATTACCTCTTCCAGCCTAAATTTCTGTTTTTCCTTGTCCGGCCTGTAAAAGTTACGAAAATCCTCAATAGTTTGGGACATATGCTTAATCAGTTCTTTAACTTTTTTAGCGCGGGATTCCATATATTCAGGAGTTATCTCATTATACTGATAGGCGTCTTGAATATTTTGAAGCATCAGACCGAGAGCGTTTAAAGGTTGGCGCCATTGGTGGGCGATATTGCCGATCATCTCTCCCATCGCCGCTTGACGGCTTTGTTTAATCAACATTAGATCTTTTTCCCGGTTTTTAGATACCTCTTCCTTAACAAGCCTTTCTAAGGATCGGTTCATTTCCAATAATTGATCTTTCTTGGTCTTTAGTTCTTCCTCAACTAATTTTTTTATCGTAATATCAACTAGACGCCCTGCTATGACCGGGACTTCTTTCCGGGTAATCATCTTTTTTGCGGCTATATCAACCCAGCGAAAGCTGAGGTTTTTCGTTTTAAGTCTGACCGATATCTCAATGTAATCTGTTTCATTACGAACAGATTTGATAAATGTTTCATTAATTTGAAAATCTTCCGGGTAAATAAAATCGCCAACTTCTCTCCCAATGCTTTCTTCCATGGTAAAACCGGTAATGTCCGTCCAAGCCGGGTTTAGAAATAGAATTTTCCCGTTCCAATCCATTAGAAACACTGCTTCGGTTACATTATTAATCATTAAGTTTAACTTTTCGTGACAATCAGCCAACTCTTTTCTAAGAGTGACATTCTCTGATTTTATTCCTTTGTATAAAAAAAGAATTAATAAGATAATAATAAAGCTAATTAAAAACAAACCCGGCAAGATCCAAAAGAACATCCTTATCGAAACATCCTTGGAATCAATGGATAATAGAAATATTAATGCTCCCGATATTAATGAAAGAATAACTATTGCCAATAATGGAACGGTCGCAACAGTCTTTCCAAACATTTTCATAGCCTTATTCAGCGCCTTCATATCAAATTTCTGATATCTTTATTATTCATATCGGAATATTCCGATATATAATTTAATCCCTTTAAGCCGCAATGAACTTTAATAAGACTTTTTTAAAAACCCCCACCAACCTCCCAACTAGCAACTTTCCGATAGTCGTCCACGTCAATCTCCTGTTGACCCACATTATATAATGAAAAGTTGATGTGGATCGACAAGCATCGATAGCATTTTCTAAGTAGTCTCCCACCTCGGCTAGCGGGGCACATTAAAGATGAAAATAGAAGTTAAGCAAGCCTATTTTTACTCCCGCAGAGGCGCGGAGGCGCTGAGGTGTTGGTCAGTCAGGATAGCCAAGTTGATAACGACGGCGGTAGTATCGCTTACTACGAATACCGGAAAAGAATGAGAAGAAAGCTATGATCAAGGCGACAATTAATGCCGGGACAAAAGAACTATTCTTTTGCCCTCGCGCCGACGCTCCTTGATAACCTTCGATCTGATAATCGGGGGAAATCGATTTAATGATGGCATAAACTCCAGCCGTAATTCCTCCATAAAAATCACCATTTTGAAATCGGGGCGTAATTTCATTCCTAAATGATCATCCCCGCTCTACCGTCCGGGACGGCCTCTTCCAATCCATACATTTATAACTTCTACTATAAATAAAGTTAGATCTTTTCTCAAATCTCTCTCTACTGGTTGTTCGATTTTACTCCCGGTTGAGTCAACTATAGAAGCCAATACCGGCCGGCCTGGAAATTCTTTGTTGATTTTAGTAACCACTGCCTTTTCGCCGTTATTAAGCTGTACAACACTTCCCACTGGAAACGGGGCGATCTTTTCTAAAAAAACTTCGGCGATCTCCGGATCAAAAGTGATTCCCTCAGCGTCTCTAAGGTATTCAATGGCTTCGTGGGGCATAATTTGTTCTCGGTAGGAACGCCTAGTGGTCAAAGCGTCATAAACATCAGCTAAAGCTGTGATTCTGGCATATTCATGGATTGTTTCACCTTTCAACCGGCGGGGATAGCCGGTACCATCAAATTTTTCATGATGTTGCCAAGCCACATGAGCTGAAGACATACTAAAATCATTACAATCACGGATGGTATTGTAACCCATTTTAGTATGGTTTTTAATCTCTTCGTATTCCGATTGGGTAAGCGGACCCGGTTTATATAATACTTCATCAGGGATGAATGCTTTCCCGATATCGTGTAAAATAGCGCCTATTCCTAATTCTTTTAGTTTTTTATAATCATAACCCATACCGATTCCGGTAACCATCGCCAAAATACTTACCCCTAGACAATGGGCAAAAGTATAATCATTCATCGCCCTGACTTCCACCAAATTTACAATTATGTTTGGGTTGCTAATCAATTCATCAGTAATACTGTCAACAATTTTGATCACTTTCTCCCCTTCGGGAGTCTTCGCGTTTTTAACATTTTGCATTGTCTCTTTGACAATTAGAGTTGCTTCATTCCTGGTCTGTTCGGTTACTAATTCATCTACTTCAATCTTATCAATCAATTCATCAATAATATATACGGAAGTAATACCGAAAACTTTCAGCTTTTCAATGAACCCCCGATGCAAACAGACGCCTTTTGCCAATAGAACATTACCGTCGCACCAATAAACATTCTTGGCGACCTTCATTCCATTTTTTAGACTATCTACCGCAAGCAGTCTGATTAAACTCACCCCTAACAATGATGTTAGAACAACCGTTTGCTGTCGACCATAATAGTGACTGGCCCGTCATTAATTATTTCTACAACCATCTGGCTTCGAAAACGACCTTTAGCTACCCTCAATTGATAATTTTCAACTTCGCGGCAAAATGTTTCGTATAATTTCTCTCCGATTTCCCATGGCGCAGCTTGAGAAAAACTGGGACGTCTTCCTTTACGGCAATCTCCATATAAGGTGAACTGGGAAACAACTAACATTGGCAACTGAAGATCCTTTAAAGAACAGTTTAATTTACCATCGTCATCGTTGAAGATCCTTAAGTTAATAATTTTTTCAGCTAGGTAACACGCATCTTCCTCACCATCACCAATGCCAACTCCCAATAACACTACTAATCCCGGACCAATTTCACCGATTGTTTCAGCCTCCACACTAACTTTACCCCTTAAGACTCGTTGAATAACAGCTCTCATAATTACGAGTTCACCCTCAATATAATGTTAACCGTAAATACCCCAAAATAGAATCTGCCATTTATATTTAATGATGTAATTAATAATACTTATCCCCGATCTTTATCGACATAATAATTCCTTAACTCAATCCATTTATCGCACCAACCGGCTGACTCGATAAACCCTCTGTACACCATCTACCCGGCTTATTCGTTTAAAAATCGCTTGAATTTGATCCGAATTGGCGATTTCAAGAGTTAGGTTGATATATGCCTTCCCCTTCTTCGAACGGGCCTTGGCTGCATTTAAATATAATTTTAATTCCGAGATCGCATTCAAGACATCCGTCAGTAGATTGACCCGATCATCTCCTTCAATTTCGATATCTACCGTATAAGTACCAGTTATAGTCCGGTCCCATTCAACCTCGATAATTCTTTCCTTGTCCTCTGTTAAAAGATTGGGACAATCGAGCCGGTGTACTGAAACTCCTTTACCTCTAGTTATGAAACCGATAATCGGGTCGCCTGGCACTGGATTACAACATTTTGAAAAACGGACCAAGATATTATCGACTCCCCGGACCTTAATTCCCAGTCCTGGACGGCGAGATCTTCTTTTCTCTTCGGTTTCGGGAACCGCTGGTTTCGCCTGTTCTTTCACGATACCCAATTTATTAAGAACCTGGTTGGGTGTTACCTTCAGATCACCGATGGCCGCCAATAAGTCGTCCATGTTCATAAATCCTAATTTCTTGGCTGCTTCGTTCAACTGCTCTAAACGGGCGCTTTCCTGAAAATCAAAGCCTTGCTTTCTTATCTCTCTCTCTAATAATTCACGGCCGATTTGAATGTTTTCTTCCCGGTTTTGTTCCCTGATCCATTGTCGAATCCTGTTTTTAGACTTGGATGTTTTAACGAATTGCAACCAATCCCGACTGGGACCGGAGGCGCCTTTAGAACTTAGTATTTGGATAATGTCCCCGTTTTTTAACTGATAATCGAGAGGCACTAATCTGCTGTTTACCTTGGCTCCCACGCACTGGTGGCCTAAAGTGGTATGGATGCTGTAAGCAAAATCCACCGGAGTCGAACCAGCCGGCAAATTCTTAACATCGCCTTGGGGAGTAAATACGAAGACTTCATCCATGAACAACCCGATTCGTAGAGTCTCCATGAACTCCTCGGAATCTTTCATCTCTCCTTGCCATTCAATGAGATGGCGCAACCAAGCAATTTTATCTCGTAATTCTTTATCGTCCGGTCCATTTCCCTTATAGAGCCAATGAGCGGCAATACCAAATTCTGCTGTCCGGTGCATTTCCCAAGTTCGAATCTGGATTTCCAACGGCTCCCCCTTAGGACCGATCAAGGTGGTGTGTAAGGATTGATACATATTTGATTTAGGCATAGCTACATAGTCTTTAAACCGTCCAGGAATTGGTTTCCATAGCGTATGCACTATTCCTAACACTTCATAACAATCCTGGACCGTGGAGACGATTACTCTTAAGCCCATTAAATCGTAAATCTCGGTAAAATCCTTACTTTGTTCCTGCATCTTTGCATAAATACTATAAAAATGCTTGGGACGGCCCTGGACTTCCGCCTTAATTTCCATCTCCGTCAAAGCCCGCTCCAGGGTTTTTTTGACCTCATAAATATAACCCTCGCGTTCTTGGCGCTTCTTAGCGACTTTATTAACCAAATCATAATAAGCGTCAGGGTCCAAATACCGTAAAGATAGATCCTCCAATTCCCACTTTACTTTCCACATCCCCAACCGATGGGTCAAGGGAGCATAAATCTCAATGGTCTCCCGGGCGATGTTTCTTTGTTTCGCTACCGGTAGGTGTTTTAAGGTCCTCATATTATGGAGCCGGTCGGCCAATTTAATAATGATCACTCTTAAGTCTTGGGTCATCGCCAAAAACATTTTACGTAAGTTTTCCATTTGTTGCTCTTGCTTATTTTGAAAGGCGAGCCGGCTTAATTTGGTTACTCCGTCAACTAACAAAGCTACTTCCGAACCAAATTTATTTTTTATTTCATCGATTTCAATTTTAGTATCTTCGACAACATCATGAAGTAAAGCCGCAATTATCGAAACCGTGTCCATTCCTAATTCATAAACGATCAGCGCTACTTCCAAGGGATGCAAAATATAAGCTTCACCCGAATCCCGTTTTTGACCTTGATGGGCTAAAAACGCAAAGTCATAAGCTGACTTGATCTTTGCCAAGTCGGATTCGGACTTAACACCGCCTAGTTTTTGAAGCAGTTCCTCAATAGTCATCCTTAA
>JAAYEK010000202.1 GCA_012728785.1 Bacillota bacterium
TATTCATCAGGTATTTCAACTCCAAATGTTTCGAAGGCTAATTTTTGATACATGAGTAAAGATTCATGTGCTGTAGCAATAAACTTATCGTCACTACGGCCCTTCATATTATTTACTACTGCAATACATGCAATAAAATTCTCCTCCCCAAAAATTTCATTGCAGATCTTGATTAAATTACTTACTTCCTTATCATCTATACTTATGAAAACAACTCCATCATCCCTAAGTAGATTTCTCGCTAATCTCAAACGTGGATACATCATATTCAACCAATTTGTATGATATCTTCCGTTTGATTCACTATTCGTAGAAAATTTTCCACCATCTTCTGCTTTTTGTCCTGTTACTTTTAAATAATTTTCCAAATTGTCCTTATAATCATCTGAATAAACAAAATCTTTACCCGTATTATACGGCGGATCAATATAGATCATCTTGATTTTATTATGATACGCTTTTTGTAACAGTTTCAAAACCTCTAAATTATCGCCCTCAATATAAAGGTTTTGGGTGTTATCCCAATCCTTGCTCTCTTCTTTACATGGCCTTAATGTCCCGGTTGACTGTGTTTGGGCCAGGCGTAACGCTTTACTCTTGCCGTACCAGGTGAAGTTATAACGTTCATTGTCGTTATCAATATATTCTCCAAGAACCGCTTGGAGTTTTTCAAAATCGATCTTGTCCTCGGTTACAATTTCGGGAAAAAGAGATTTAAGTTTTTGGACGTTTTCGGCGACGATGTCGAGGGATTGACCGGTGAGTTTTGATTCATTCATTTGGGGTGTCCTCCTTGGTTTCATAGATAAATTAAATTTACAGACTTATCCCATTCATTGCTAGTCTAGTATTTAATTCGTTAATTCCCTTAATAACTCATTCTCTCTCATCTTAAGCCTTTTAATCTCAATATTCATCTCAACCCGCCGATTCAGCTGCGTTTCACTCTTAACTCTTAACTTTAAACTCTTAACTACCTCATCCACCTCAACCACCCGATCATAAATCTCCTTTACCTCCGCCGCTGTCTTTCCTTCAATATAACCATCAATCAACTTCGACGCATTATAAATAATCAATTTATCCACTATATCACTGTAAAAACGATAATAATTCAAATGTGATAACTTCTTAATCTCCAAACCTTCCAATAACCGTTTATCCTTATCGGTCAAGCTTTCCATATCAATCCAGTCGGTAAAGATAAACTCCTCAATGGTATTCCGGCTTGGATCGGCCAGGTTGGTCCTTTGATGAGCCGTAAAAAGTTGGATCTTATTATTAAGCGTAAATACCAATAACATCGGATAAGGAATGGCCCGCATGATGATCTCCGCCATTCGCTTGGTTTTTCCAACAGTGAGCAGCTTTACTTCAATTATTTCAATTTCGGAATATTCCCGCTCTTCATCTTTATAAGGCTTGATATTAATGGTTTCCGGTTTAAAACTGTAAGCCCATATGATTTTATCAATCTGCTCGGTGAACAGATCCCGATCCGTCTTATTTAAATCGGCATTATCATAAAAAAGTTTTTTAAAGATTGTATTGCTCACTGCGCAGAAAGGCGGTATTTTCATATAATCGAACAATTTATTCATAATAGTCGCCTTTCCATAGTTAAAAGTTAATAATTAAGAATTAAGAGTTTCTTTGGTGGTTTTGACGATGGCGTGAATGATTTTCTTAATCTCAATACAATCTGTAATAATTTTCTTAGTTTCAGACTCATCCAAATATCCTGTTCGTTGTAATAATTCCAACCAATATTCGGTCTCGCCGACTTCTTTTAAGGCAATATTCATTTTTGAAACGAAATCTTTCCTACTCTGTGCGAATTTCGCCTCTCGAACATTAGCCCCAACACTTGTCCCGCTTCGTAACAATTGCTTCGATAAAACATATTCCTTTTTCTTATCAACCAAGTATTGATACAGCTTAACAATCTCAACCGCAAACTCCATGCTCTTCTCATAAACCGGCCCACCCAAACCCCTCACCCCTAAACCCTTAA
>JAAYEK010000203.1 GCA_012728785.1 Bacillota bacterium
TAATTATTAAGTATATAAGTATATTACTTTATGATAAAAGTGTCTAAAATTGGATTGTACGGCTTCACATAAGCAATAGAATGGTTCAATAACTTAATGATTATTTTATTGGATAAAATCCCACAAACGAACCATTTAGGGATAGTATCCAAAACTATGGATATGTCCGGCTAATTAAGGGCTGTTTTTAATATCCCTTAATTCCTATAGGTTTAGTAGGAATTAGGCTATTATAGGCTAAAATCTGCAGTTATCACATCGACAATCATCAATATGTTTTTTAATCAATAAGAATAACAAACTGCTTAATAAATAAAGTTATATCTATACTATATCTATTAACAAGGTATATCAACAAGGGAATATAGGTATAGATATCCATATGAATATTATACGAAAGAATAGGAATATATCAATATAGAATACCATAGTATCAATAACAACCAAACTATATATACACCTATAATATAGGTTTTATATACCTATGGTATTATATAGGGGAAAATAACGATATTTTAAGTAAAACGGAGCAAAACGGAGCATTCAAGAGAATGAGAGAGATATATTGATGTAAAGGGCTAAAATGGGTATTTGCATATATGATATTATATGATACAATACTTATATAAATACTAAGTCGCTAACTAGCGCAGAAAGGCTATATAAAATGAATAACTATGAAATAGCAAGAAAGATCAAACAAGAATTGAAAAGAAGGCGTTCGGTTTTGCCTAGATGTTTCACACTTGGCTATATCCAGTCAATCTATGAAATACGCCAAACATCAGGAATTTATAACACGAACTCCGAACAATACCTAAAACATGGCGGAGTATATTGTAATATGCTTGAAGTTATTGAAAATTATTGCAATGCTTAATATCAAAACGGCGTTTTGCCGTTTTATTGATACTTTTTTTAAGTATTGATAAAATGGTAAAAAACCATTAGAAAAGGGGATAAAATGAAACAGTTAAACGGATTAAAAAAAGAAGCTTTTTCATACAATCATAAAATGCAATTGATTATTGAAAAGTATGGAAAGAAGCAAGGCGCAGAATTTGACTTCATGGACAATTTAGAACTTTTAGATATGTTAGAAAATATCTATAATCTGCTACCTTTTGAAAAAAACAGCGAATTTGAAAATTGGCTGAAAAGCTCATTTAAGGACGGATACCATACGATATTTACGATAAGCGAATTAATTGAAGGAACGCACGAACCAATAAGGAACTTTTCACCATTAACAATTCAAGATGTGACTGAACTTTATTCATCAGATAAAGAATACAGACTTTTGAAAAAAGATGAACCTTTAATTTTAGACTTGGCATATTTAAGTGATTGGCTTTTAGACTTTCATTATTATTTATCAAGGGATAAAGGGCATAACCGTTTCAATGATAGAATATTTTATTTATCTGATTTAATAGATAAGCTTCTTTTAAAATATTTTCATAAATCAGTGAAAGTCAATGGTGGATATCTACGCCACTATTTCAAAGATGATGAATTTATAGGTTATATGATTGAAAAAAGCGAATTTTATACAAAACGCAAAACCGCATAAAGGCGGTTCAATAGGCTTTACTTTTAAAGCCCTTTGAAATGTTTTTTATGATCCTGAAGCCTTGACGGTTTGAACGGTTTTTAAGCCGTCAAGGCGGATCTGTCAACGGGTATGTGTCATTAGGTATCTGTTGCGTAAAAACTGTTGTAAACTGTTGCAATGTGTCGGTTGTAATCTGTTGCAAACTGTTGGCTGTAATCTGATGTAAATCAGAAAAAATATATAAAATCCCTAACGGGTAGAAAGAAGGCAAAAATGGAAAAAGCAATCTATTTACGGGAAGGCAACCAGACGGAGTTATTACAGCTCATGTCTAAAGCCAAAACAGAAGCAGAAAAAGTTGAAATATTCAGGGCTTATGAGCCTAAAGAGAAAAGGAGAAGGAAAAATGAAAAAGTATGATAATATTTATTGTTTTATTAATGATTATGAAAATAAAGTTGGAGATTTTTACTTTTCGCATGATAGTTTAAAATTTTTTGGTGAAAGAGTTAGCGAAATGAGAATCTTTAAAAACACGGTAAAAATAACTGATAACATGGATGAAAAAAGAGAATGTTACATCTTATCAAGCTTACAAAGGAATTATCCGTCGGGTGCAAAAAGAAGTTATTCATATTTCGATTGCGAAACTTTAAAAAGAGTATTTATAAAAGAATAAAAGGAGAAGGAAAAATGAAAGAAGTATCATATTTTAATTACGGGAATTATTCAAGCAATAACTACGGAGTAAACACTCTATGCTTTACTAATGATAATGGGAAGTTCTGGTTCAGTTATAAAACATTGGTTGCTTTTAGCGTCAATAATGAATTTCATATCATTAAAAATTACTGGGGAACTACTACGGGCAAACATTTAAACTTTATCAATAGTGATAAATCCATAAGAGAAGACAAAGAAACTTTTGAAGCTAATTATAAAAGATTAGTTAAAGATTAAAAGGAGGCGATCCTAAATCTACGGCGTTTACCGCCGTTATGTACTCTTAGGAGTATGTAACGGTTGCAAAAACCGAAATATAAAAGTCCTGATATCAGGCAGAAAGAAGGTAGAAGATGAAAAGGTATAGAAAGATTGGATCGTGTATCGGTGGCAGAACTTTATCATTCAACGAAAAGTTGAGCTTTGCAGGTTTGGAGTTTGTCCCCGAATTTTTGGGCGATAGCGTTATCTACAAAGGAAAGAAAATCTCAGTTGATTTGATTAAAATCAGCTTGAGCGAAAAAGGCTATAATGTATACGCTTTAATCTAAGGAGGTTAAAAAAATGAAAAAGCACATAATAAGAGAAGTACCGCCAGAAAGTTATGACAACAGTTATTATTTTGACGGTGACGGACTAACGGAAAAAGGCGGCGATTATTGCTATAATCTGTTTATTGTAGCTCAATCCAGACGCTCAAGCGGATTCAATGAAAAGGAATACCAGAATATACAGAACGAAATTGAAAACCTGCTTGAAATGTATGTTGATATCGTCAATAAATCCGATTATGCCCAATATTCAAGTGTGGGTGCAATGCTATTTGATTTAGGATTAATTAGCAGCATACACAATACCCGCCGGATTAGGGAAATCACAGAATGGTTAAAGGCTTGTAATGAGACACCCAATTCGCCCTGGCGGAATTACGCAACGCAAGCGGAAGCCTTTCCCGAAGAAACAACCGCTGAGTATTTAACTTTTAAGACCGGAAAACAATGGGATACAGACGAGGCATACGGGTATTGCCAAGGCGATTATGTAAAAATGGTTTATTGCCCAGAACATTACACAGACGGCGTAAAGAGCTACGGAGAAATATATCTGGGAGCATATAAAGAATTTTGCGTTGTTGACTTAGACGATTCAGGGAATGAAGTTGATACATGTTATGGTTTTTGCATTGCAGATTGTCAAGTTAAAACAGAAGAAGACTATAAAAAAATAATTTGCGAATGGGAAGGTATAAAAGAAGAAGAAACAAAACTTGAAATGATAGACGAACAAAAGCACTACATAAAATATATTTATAAAGAAGTAGCATAAGGAGGAGCAAATAAGATGAAAATAAGCGTTGATAGACTTAAAAGGGCAAAAAAAGAAGGCTTCGAGCAGATAGCGGAGCATCAGAACGGTAAATTTTATCAGTTATCTAATATTGATGTTGCTATAGCAAGGGGAGGAAATTTGATTATGGCAAAATATCTGCTGTATAACGGAACTCATTCCCATGATATCGACTGGAGCAAAACCATAAAATTAGACGATATCAGAAATGAAGCATGGTTTAACAGTTTTTTAAAGAAACACAAAA
>JAAYEK010000204.1 GCA_012728785.1 Bacillota bacterium
GGGAAAATTAACTTCCGGAATGCATGATTTTACTATTGCCAAACACATTCATATCCACTAAAGGATAATAAACTCTTATATCATTATACATCTGGAGATGGAATAGTTGGAATCTTAGAAAATAAAGAGTTATGGGCAACAAATATTAAATATATGAATGACACTTCTGAAACTAGTTTTGGTTGTGATATTATTAAACAAGTATTATATAAACGCTCAAAAAATACAATTGGCAAATTTGAAAAAGAAATTCTTGATTATTTTATTGAAGATGAGAGTCGGATTAATCCATTTCTCAGCAATGACATAGAAATGCATATTTGCTGTTTTTGTGAGAATGGAGATTTGTTAAGTCAATGGAGAGGATATGGTTCTAATGGTGCTGGTTATTCTGTTGGTTTTGACCCACATTATTTTAACTTAACAACGGATAAAGGCATCACTTTTTTTAAAGTCATTTATAAATTTGAGGACCAAAAAAAAGTAATAAATGGTGTACTTGATATATTTTTTTCATCACTAAATGAATTAGAAGTAGATAAACATAAATTTGAAGATGATAAATTCAAAGAAGAAGTTATTTATAGGCTAACCATAGAGTTCTTAAATTTAATATGTATTTTTAAAAGTCCAAGTTTTGAAGAAGAAAAGGAATGGAGAATTTTAAAGGTTATAAATTATTACAATGAAGTCAATTTATTATCATTTCGTATAACTAAAGGGAATTTAATTCCTTATATTAAGATTGCTTTTGCTCGAGACCAAAGTCTTAATGATAATAACGAGCTAACTATACCTAAGATTCATTATGGACCAACATTACATCCATTATTAACTGAAAAAGCTTTAAATTTACTTATTATTAAATCCAACTTCCTTTTAACCGAAATTGAAAGATCCAGTATTCCATATAATAACTAGCAAATTCCAACCAATCTGCATTTTAAGAATCGGATAAAACTCCGGTTTTAATATTTTATTTTATCCTTTGTTTTCTTACTGGATGATAAAGCAACCGGTAAACCTGGCAAACATAGATAATGCTTGAATAATCTATATTATTTTGAATCCTTCAAACCAAGCAGATATTCAGTTGATACATTGAAAAATTGAGCGATTTTGATAAGAGTGGCATATTCCGGTTCCCGCTGATTATTTTCATATCTGCTAATGGTTTGTTTTTTTGTGCCTAAACTAGCCGCGAGTTGTTCCATGGTAAGATTGGCTTCTTCCCGTAACTGTTTGAAACATTCACCGAAACGGTAAGGGATTTACTTAATATTAAGAAGACCATTTAATAGTTGGACGATTTCCTGTCCGGCTCTTATTTTTTATGCTCCTCAATATAAGTTTTAAGCATATAGGTAATTTGCTTATTGAGACTTCGATCATTGGCGACTGCTATTTTTTTAAGTTTGGCATGCAACTCCTGGGGGATAATCAGGGTAAATGTGGCGTTTTTCTCTTTGTTTACAGGCATTTGCGTCCCTCCATAATTATCTTAAAAAAGTAGTTTAAAAGTAGTGACCCTTGTGGTATAATTTACAAATAGTAGTGTATAAATTAAACCATTTAAGTGTCCCTTATATAAAATGAATGAGGGAAGCTCACTCTCGCAAAGTCGCTTCCCAAAAGGTAGACCACAAAAGAAGGGTATTAACTTTTCCACCATTATGATACCATATACCATACCCTTGGTCAATTATTCCAAGTTAAAGGGTCAAATCATGCTTTAAACGTTGCTAAGGAATATAATGAATAACACAAACCCAAAGGTGGACTAATCGCTATGCCTCTTACCAGCATTAACATCTACACCCTCAAACAAATCCGGACCAAACGCCATCGGTACGATCTTGAAGACTGCCGGATCACCAGCCCCTTGGTCTGTTACAATCTCCTCCAATATCTCCTCGATCTCAAGTCCGAACCGGTGGAGAAGTTTGGGATCATTGCGCTCAACAGCAAGCATAAGATCGTCGGGATTCATATCATTGGGAGCGGCACGATTGACCATGTCTATATCGAACCCAGACAAGTCTATATGGCGGCGATGTTGAACAACGCCAAAGCGATCATCGCCTTTCATTGCCATCCGTCAGTGGACGCTACTCCTA
>JAAYEK010000205.1 GCA_012728785.1 Bacillota bacterium
ACTGATTTGATCGATATTATCTATACTGTAAAAACTCCAAATGGTTCAACAACAAGAACAATCAGCAATGTCAGAATCGGATCGTCAAGCTCAATTCAATACATTGTTGAGACGAGTTTGGGCTATACCGGTTATGCGGATGCGGAAGTTTTGATTGAAAAATTGGTTTTAAAACAGGGGAATCACCAAACAACAATTTATAATACCGTAGCTCCGAGTTATCAGAATTTGACGGATTTACAAAAACAACAAAACTTTACCGTCCAAGTATTAAAGATTAATCCTTATTTTTACGGTGGCTCCGGTACAAGCAGTGATCCATATCTCATTTACTGCGAAAGACACCTTAGAAATATCCGCAGAGCTAAGGTCAGTTATTACGAATATGGAAGTTACGTTGAAAAAATCACTGCCAACTTTAAGTTGATGACTTCGATTAATCTGACCTGGGACAATCCTTGGACTCCGATTGAAACACAATTTTCTGGAACATTTGATGGTAATAATTACTGGCTGAAATATCGGGTAAACATTCCGTCAGATGCCTTTACATCCTATACAAATTATTATGGATTCTTTGGGTTGATTTCTTACGGAACGGTCAAAAATTTGGAAATTTGGAACAGTTATATTGATGGCTCCGCATCACAGCATAGTGGTGAACTGGTTTTGGCTGGAACATTGGCGGGATATAGTTTTTGTGGTACCATTACTAATGTCAGGGTTGAGTCGTCCTATGTATACTGCTACAGACAAAATTCCTGGGCGGGGGGTTTATTTGGCTTTTCTCATGGCAGCACCATTTCTAATTGTACTATTGTTTCTTCATCTGTAAACGGACAAGGTAATGTAATTGGAGGTCTAGTCGGACTTGGATCAAGTACCGCTATCTCTAACTGCACAAGTTCCGCAACCGTAAATTGGTACAAATCCGGAGACAACTGGGAATTTAACTGTGCCGGGGGAATTGCCGGAAAAATGAATGGTGGTTCAATAACATCCTGTACTTTTACCGGCTTGGTAAAATATGCAACCACAAGTGAAACTGACAGTAGGACTTTCAAGCCTTGTCTGGCTCAAATCGTCGGTTTGCGAGAGAACGGAACCACTCTTTCTGGAAATGTCTGTGATGGAACGGTTGATAAAGGCAAACTCAAGATTGTAACCTGGACAACGGGAATCTTATGGTGGCAAGAGACACATAGTCATAACCAGTATCAAAACGTATCCAATGGTCAATGCGGTTATACCATCTAAACTAAAGTAATTTTGGGGCGGCGAAAATTGATATTGATTATTCGCTGCCCTTAATATATAATGAAATGGTGAGGGGGAAAAAATGTTAAGATTAGAAAACGTAACAAAAATTTATAATTCGCTTAATGGCGAGCATCACCAAGCTCTCCGTAATATTAATCTTTCGCTTCCCGAAAAAGGGATGGTTTTTGTATTGGGTAAAAGCGGCAGTGGGAAAACGACTTTACTAAATATATTAGGATTTCTTGATTCACCCAGTTCCGGTAATGTCTACCTTAATGATGAAATGCTTATTATCAATGATAAGACATCGGATACCTATCGTAATCGTTATTCCGGTTTTGTTTTTCAAGAATTTTATTTACTTGAAAACGAAACCGTGGAAAAAAACATTGCCTTAGCTTTACAAATGCAAAACGTAAAGGATACAAAGACCAGGGTAAACAAAGCCCTTGATGAAGTGGGATTAAGTGGATATAACAAACGTATGCCTTTTGAACTGTCCGGAGGTGAAAAACAAAGAGTAGCCATTGCCCGAGCCATTGTCAAGAACCCGAAGATTATCCTGGCCGATGAACCTACCGGTAATCTGGACAGTGAAACCGGAGAAAGTATTTTTCAACTGCTTAAACATCTTGCTTCAGAAAAATTGGTTTTGGTTGTAACCCATGACCGAGATTTTGCTCAAAGATACGGAGACCGAATTATCGAAATTAAAGACGGAGAAGTAATTGCTGATAATACGGGAGATGAAATATCGCCATTAAAAGAAGATGATAATAACTATGAAATTATCAAGCCAAGTTTTCCGACCGGTTTAGCCTTTAAAATGGGATTAAGCAATTTGGGTAAAAAGAAAGCAAAGACTATTTTAACCATTTTTATTGCCATCCTAACCATATTTTCTTTGGCATTTTCCCAATCATTAATATCTTTTTCCGCCGAAAAAGCTTTAGCGAAGACAATAAATGAGAATGATATTGAATATATCGGAATTTACCATAATTTAACCCAAGAGTTAGTAACTCCTATTTCCGAATGGAATTATTTTACACATGATGATTATGGGAGTAGTTTTCAGGATAAAGATTTGCTCATCAAAAAAATTAACAATCATTTTGTGATAAACTCCAAAGAGCAGTTAGAAAGTTTTGGGATTGAATTTCATTATGCAACTGAACTGACGGATGATAATGTTTTTATTTCCGACTTTTTGCTCGACAGAAACATTTATTATGGAATGCAGGTTTCTGAAGACGGAGAAAACTTTTCTCGTTATGATGAGACAATTCATTCCTATGAATGGATGATCGGAAAAACGGTCAGGATTTTAAATGTTAATCGTAATGATTATAAGATCGCGGGGATTATAAAAACAGGTTATCAGAATTTTGTTGATGATACATTTGAGCTCTATAAAACGATGCAACCTCCCTATACAAATGAGAAACTCTATTTTGCAAGACAGAAATTCTTGGATAATTATTATTTCAATAGTATCTATTGTACTGAAAATTATCTGAAACAGATGGTTGACAAAATAATCTTATCGGGTGGCAGTAAAATTGAAA
>JAAYEK010000206.1 GCA_012728785.1 Bacillota bacterium
CTATTGGGCGGTTAAACCACATAGCGGCGATGGATGGGTTGAACTCGGCCTATCTCGAGAGACACTAGTTTATGGACTGGATCTCGGCGGTTATTTGGGTAACGGGAATAGTTTAGTCGTGGAATACCGTCAAAAAGATGGCTTTTGGACGTCATTTCTCGGCGGAACCTTGTCGAGCCTTCCTTTAAACGGACTTATTGATCTTTCTTACGAAAGGATTGTCACCGAAAGAATCAGACTTCACATTCGAGGGGCCAACCCGGAACAAGCCCGGCTTAATGAAATTAAACTTAAAGCCGAAGCGACGGATAAGGTTTTCTATCGGATTAATCCCCATTCTGTGGAAGCTTCGGAGCATACCTCATATTTAACCAGAGCCGATTTTTTAACGGACGGAAATACCAACACTTACTGGATGGTTAAGCCCCGTCATCGTTCAGGGAATAATTGGCTTTTTGAAACCATTGAAACTTATATGGGAATCCCAATTAACTATAATACCAACTTCAACTGGTCGGACCGCCCACCCTATTATAACTACGGCGAGGTAGTCTTTGACCTAAATGGAGTTAAAACAATTACTAACATCAACATCTACTTTAGCGCCGATACCAGAGGCGATTTGACTGTTGAAAGCCAAATCGGCGGCGTTTGGCAAAAAAACGGCTTTATACCCGAAATGAAACAGTCTGGTTGGTATAGGTTGGATTTGACAACCCCTGTGAATACCTCTAAAATCCGTCTTACCATGGAAGCCACCGGCCATGAATCCGTCGGCGGCATTAGTGAAGTCGAATTTTGGGGTTACGGCGCTTACGCCGGATACCGACAAATAGCGCTTGGACCTCAAATTCCTCAAGCATTGACTAATGCCATCAATCATCAGTTTGAATTGAAAAAAGAAGCAGCTAGGGACTATCGGCTTGATTTTGCCGTGAATTCTGCATCCGGAGAAACTTTAGCAATTGAACTGAACGGTAAGGAATACCTGGTGGAACAGAAATGTAATCTCAACGAAGAGATCATTTATAGCCTTCCATTGACCAATACGATGCTGGATAATGAATATAACTACCTTCGAATTAAACCCCAGACGGGAATCTCGACGGGTATAAAATTGACTCATGCAGGAGATGGCATCCAACCGCATCAAGCATCGGCTTTAAACGATGGCTTGGTATTAACGCCTGGAACTGATAGCGCCGAACAAATTATTAACTTCAATCAAAAAACCTTGGTAGAACAAATTGAGATCTATACTACTGCTACTGATATTAATATTTCATATAAAAACGGCAATAAATGGATGAGTATCGACCCAGCCAATGTAATTCCCGGAATTATCCGGTTTAACACATCCTTCAACGCCGAACAAATCAAATTAGTTAACCCCTCAAGGCTCCAAATTAACGAAGTTCGGGTATTGGGAAGCCCGGTTACGGATCAAGCTCCGACGGTCCGCTTCCTCCGGCCGGAAGATTTTGAAGTCTTCGACTGCGATCAACTTTCAGACAAACACCTGGTAGGCTTCGTGGACAACCCCCAGGCCAAAGTGAAGGTCAATGGCAAAGAGGTCTTCCAAATCGGCCAATACTTCGGCTGTCATCTGACCGCTATCGGTATTCCAACCTGGGAAGAAACCGAGGTTGAAGCGGTGGCCACCGACCCCGAAGGCCGGGTGGGACGATACAAGACCAGTATCATTATTGATAAACTGCCTTGGTTCACTATTGATCAAACGAAGAACACTGTAACTACAAGTAACGGGACTTATCACATCAGCGGTGAAGTAAAAAAACCGCATTGCGTTTTAAAAGTAAACGGACAGATTATTACGGAACAAAAAGGAAGGTTCGCCACCCAAGTTTCTCTAGACGAAGGTTTAAATCTAATTAAAATAGAGTGTGTCTATACTAAACCGGGCTCCAATAGCTTTACTCAAACTGCTTTTCGAAAAGTGGTTCGACAGGATAGCGGCATCCAATTACAGGTAAATACGCCGCTTGACGGTAGCCGGATTGCCGAATCAGATATCCTTGTTACCGGTGATATTTACGGTTTCGGTAACTGCCGGGTTTGGGTAAATGGAAAAGCGGCGACAGTGACCGGCGAAAGATTCAGCGCTTCGGTAGCATTGGTTGAAGGGAAAAATGTTATTAATGTAAAAGCCGAGAATGATTTGGGGGCGTCCGTCGAGACCAGTATCACCATATGGAGAGACACCGCTCCTCCATTGATAAATATCACCAAACCGTTTGACCAATCATATTCCAATACGGCTACGGTAACCGTCGGCGGGAGTATTACGGATGCTTCCCCGGTATACGTTTTAGTAAACGGAATAGCGGTATCGCTTGATGGCGCAGAGTTTACCACTACTTTAACTTTGCCGGAGAATTGGAACCAAGTATTTGTTAAGGCTGAAGATGCGGCGGGGAATGTAACGGAAACAATCTTGAATGTGATGGTTGATATTCAAGCTCCTTTACCTTTTACTCCGAGCGCTAATCCTTCCGGGTGGACCAATAACAACCGACCGGTGATCAGCTTCGCTACCACTGATGAAACCAGTGGTGTTAATCATTATGAGATCCGGGTAGGGGATGGGGACTGGATTACTTCGGTCAATAGTCCGTATCAGTTTGCGAATGCTTTACCGGACGGAGAATTGACCATCTGGGTGAAAGCGGTGGACAAGGCGGGGAATGTGACTATCGGTGAAGTTAAATTATACATAGATACTATTTCACCCCAAGTGCCTCCAAATTTCCGAGCAGTACCCGGAAATGCGAAGATGATTTTAAGGTGGGAGAAGCCTAGCGAAGATACAGTCGAATATCGAGTCGAACGGTTACCCGCTACCGAACCGGCGCTTCATTCTTTTTCAGGTAATGAGTATACCGATATTAATTTAGAGAATGGTCATATCTACACCTACCGATTGTGGGCAATTGATCATGCCGGAAATGTTAGTGAAGCCACTGAATGGAAAGAGGCCATGGTTGGACTGACCGATGTTCCTTATCAACCTGGTCAAGGGGCGGTCGTTGAGTATGAAAATGTTTTACTTTGTATGCCCGATACCGGTGTGCCAGAAGGGATTGAAAGGATTCAAGTCACCGAAATTGAAAGTGAATATCTTACTAATCAGGCTGTTTTTCCAATCATCAGTCCAATCTATGAATTTGGAGCGGTAAAGGCTGGAGAGACGGAACCCGAAGAAGGTATCAAATTCGAAAAAGGATATTTGGCCCGGATTGAATATGATGAATCCAAACTACCGCCGAAATTTCCCGAACAAAATCTGGGTGTCTATTATTACAATCCAATGTTTGATCGTTGGTTTTTAATAAATGACCTAGGAGTTGATACCGAGAATAATGCCATCTATTTTATTACCAATCATTTTAGTTCTTTTTCTGTTCAAATAACCATTTTTCAGGATTTAGCGCCGGATGAGTATAAGGATGCAGGATACTCTCCTTTAAAAAGTTACTCTCAACACGAGGGAATCAGTATTTCCCCTCAGGGTGGAACTGCATCTACCAGGGCTACTGAAATGGTTTTGCCGGGCCGTAACGGATTTGATCTAACAATAGCCAGGCATTACGATACGGCTGCTGCTCGAAGCGATGCTTTTTCCGTTGCGTTTGGCGGTAGTCTCGGATGGGATATCATGAGTCCAAAAGGTATCGACGATTCATGTGAAAACGCAAAAGCAATTGTTGATTTTTATAATAAGATTAAAGATACATTAGATGAATACGAAAAGTGGTTGGAATGGACTAATTCCAATACTTATCAAAATATCCGGGATTATGTTGAAAAATTCATTTTTAATCAAGGTGATTATGCTTATTCCATGGGTCAGGGCTGGCGATTAAATTTACCATATGTAAAAACCGCTAACAGTGATTTAATCTTTTGCACACCCGATGGGGGCATGCATTCTTTGTTTGAAATGAATTTTGAGAAAGGCGAAGGGTATACTGACGGCAATTTGACTTATCGAACTATTACCTTCAAACAACATGAAGGTGATGACTTTACCATTACGGTAAAGCAAATAAACGACGCTGCAATTGATGTCTTTTCAATTCTTACCAAAGACCGGATCTTTAGAAGCCGTTGGTATTCAATGGAATACAAAATAACATTACGTGACGGCACTATTTATGAATTAAACGGCGCGGGAAGGGTTGAAAGGATAGTTGCGCCCGATGGTATAAATGATATTTGTTTCGAATATGACGGCCCGCTATTGGATTATATTCGCGACTCCATGGGACGTAAAGTCAAATTTAAATATGAACCTTTTATAATTGTGCCCCGAATAACAAAAATATGGATCGAAAATGACTCGTATAATCGTCAAGTGAGTTATGATGTCCGTGGTCCCGGTTTACTCCGTGGAGTAACCGATGTCAAAGGGCGAGTTTATAGTTACGATTATGACTTTAACCTTCTCTTTGGTGGAACTGCCAGTTTCAGGGTGAATGTATTGAAAATGGTGGTTAAAGCAATTCTTAACGCGGTATCATATGGCGCTTTAGGTAGTTTGCTCGGAGATGATATCGTATTATCCGGTAACTTTCAGATAGAAGTAGTTTATGTAATGGATAAGATGTCAGCCCCCGGTCAAGGTCAAGTTTTGATCGGCTATGATAAAAAAACCTTGACCTATGGCGATTCTACGGTTCATTACTTTAAATTGTTCGGTATTAAAATACCTCATGCCATTTCATTTCATATTACTTTATTTCAAAGAATACTTGCAGACAGTATTAAGGTTTACTCTTACCCGGGAGGGCTACAAATTAAAAGATGCAGCTTTAGTTATGATCTTGAACAACATAGCCATGGGAAACCTTATGTGAGGAGAACTGAAAAGAACGACTATAAACGAAAGACTATTTATAATTATTCCGCAATTCATCAAGATAGATATTCATGGAATGATAATTTTGGGATAGGACCCTTCCGAATTCAAGAGGTTATCTACCGAGTTGATATTTTGCCGCTTAATAACTCAATAGAAGTCAGAGATGCTTCGAGTGGAGTATTACTTGAATTAACAGAGATGGAATATGATGTGGATAGAATGCGTGTGACCCTTCAAACTATGAAACATGGTTCAAATTACCAGACTATTAGCTACGCCTACGATAACTGGGGCAACGTCACTTACACCAACGACTACAGCATAAGCAACGGAAGAACTAACCAAACCAAGACCTGGACTTATTACTTACTAACTAATTCGACTCCTTCATCTGAAGCGCCTTGGCTTGGTTCGCCCTTTACTCAGACGGAATTATCACGACAACGCAACAATTTGCCGGTCGGAAAAATTGTCGCCAACTATACCCCCGCCAAATCGGGAGGAGAAACTGTCACCTACTTACATTCATACTATCAATACAACGATCTCGGCCAACAAACCGGCAGCGCCCAGTGGAGCGGCAGCGAATGGTTGACATCCCAATACGAGTATCATCCTACCTTTGGCAGTATCGTCAAGAAAACAAATCCGGAAGGCCATCAAACCGTCTATGAATACGACTCTCAAGGCTTGCCTGCGGCGGTTATCGAAAAGTCGGTCATTAACGCCGCCGGAGCGACTGAAGACCTGATCACCCGGACCGGCTACGAATATATTTCCGGCTGGAAGCTTTGGCAGCAAAACCCGAGAGGTTACGTTACCCAATATCAATATGATAAACTGGGTCGGACCACCCAAATTACCGCCCCGGATGACGATGACCAACCAGGATGGATTCCGGAAGGATCACAACCGTCTTTCCGAAATAACAATTCGGTGACCGGAATCGAATATAACGACCGAGAACTGTACTCCATCGTTACCGATCCATTGGGGAACCGGACAATGTATGACTTTGACCAACTTGGCCGGATGGTGAAACTAATAAAATATCGCCGTGATGGCGGTCAATACGTCGAGGCGGCCGTAACCGACCTTACCTATGACGCATGGGATAATATTACCGCTATCACCGATCCAAACCGGAACACCACTGGGTACAGTTATGACGCGCTGGGCAGGAATACGGCCATCACTTATCCCGGCGGCGTCGATAAGACGATGAGTTTTGACTATAATACTAATACCTTGACCATCCTTGATGAGAATAACCACAAAACCGTTGAGGAACACGACATGCAAGGACGGGTGACTAAACAAACCCGGTATAACAAATATGATACGATTACAACTGAAATCTACTATGATGGACTGGGGAATGAAGTAATTACCATTGGACCTAAACCGGGCGTTACAACCGTTAAGAGCTACAATCAGCTTAACCTGTTGGAACGGGTGGACCTGCCGCAGGAGAAGTTCCGGGAGAATGGCGTTGAAGTTACTGTCACCCCGTATCAGCGTTTCACTTATAACAAAGCTGGACAAAAGGTTGCCGATATTGTCGGCGCACCGGAAGGGGAACGGACTACCGGTTATGAAGTTGATGGTTTGGGTAGGGTATCTAAAACTACCGCCTGTTATACTGATAAGGGTGAAGTCAAGGAAGCGGCCACTGAGATTTATTATGACGAAAACGGCAATAAGATAAAGGTAGTAGACGCCAATAATACATCATTGCCCAAGGAACAGCAAAAGTATTTTGAATATAAATATACCGCCGCCGATTTGTTGGAGTATGAGGTTGATCCCGCCGGGAACAAAACCAGTTATACTTATGACAAGATTGGCAACCGGAAGAGTATGACCGACCCTAGGGGTAACAGCGGGAGATATAGCGGCGATTTTACAATTATTTATGATTATGACGACTTGAACCGTTTGGTAACCGGGCATCTCCCGGCTTTGCCGGGCCAGTCCCAGAAACCGGAGGTCCATTTGAAGTATGACGCCAGAGGCAACCTCCTGGAACGGACCGAGCCGGACGGAATGGTTACCAGTTACAACTATTGGCCGCGCAATTGGGTCAAGAGCGTTACGGTTAAAGGAGATAATACTACATATACCACCAATCATTTTTACGACGATGCCGGTAATGAAGCTGCGGTTCAGGATGCCCGCGGCAACACCACCGTTAAAGAATATGACGCTTTAAACCGATTGATCAGAGTCGCTTATCCCGAAGGCAATTCGGAGCAGTTCGAGTACGACGAGAGCAACAACAGGACCGGATATGTCAATGGAAGATATGTCAAAACCAACTATACTTATGATAAGTATAACCGGTTAACTCAGGTTAAGGACGGTCTGGGAGGAACCACTTGTTACGATTATGACCGGTTCGGAAATATGACTTGGATGGAGAATGCGTTAAACCATGCAACCACTTATAAATATGATGAACTGAATCGGCTGATCTATGAGAAAGATACGCAGGATTACATCAAGGAGTATCGTTACGATGCGGTGGGGAACCGGATTTGGAGCAGGGACCCGAACGGGACAACCAGTGACTATCAATATTATCCGAATAATCTGGTAAAAGAGATTACCCTAAATAATAATGGCCGGACTCAGGTTTTGAGTTATCAATACGATGAGGCCGGTTACCGGACCAGCGTCTCAAACGGCGCGGTGGTCACTACCTACAATAACTTTGACGGTAGCTACCGGCCCGATGCTTTCGGACGGATTTACAAGGAGAGCAAGACCTTTGAAGGGCAAACCTTCACCATTGAGTATCAATATGACGTAATGGGCCGGGCTACCGGGGTTAAGTATCCAACCGGGAATTGGGTTAATTACGAATATAACAACTTGGGGCAATTAACGAAAGTTCCAGGTTATATCGAGGAGAAACCCAGTTATGACCTTGGCGGGCTGTTGGTCGGTTTGAAAGCAGCCAATGGCGTCAATACCGCCTGGGAGTATGACCGAAACGGGAGACTGACTAAACTCGGATATGCAAATCAAGGCGAACTATTAAAGAATTATAGTTTTGCTTATGACGGCGCTAACAATATCATTCAGAAAAACCAAGACAGTTTCCAGTATGATTTGTTAAACCAATTGCTCTACGCCAACCTTAAGGGAAATTTCGAGATCGATCCGGTTGCCGATGTTCAAAAAGCGGGATTAACGCGGGATGATTTTAAAGCGCAAAAACCGCTGGAATTTAGTTTGGAAAATATCGAAGTTATCGAGCTTGACTACGCCGCCGGATGCATAGGGGTTGATTTATTATCGCCGTTTTCAATAACCAAAGTGGCGTTCACTCCTAATAGTCCGTTACATCGGGTGCAAGCTAGAAACCTGCTGGTTTACACCAGTCTGGATAATTCAACTTATAACAAGGTTGAAGACTGGAAGGTTGTAGCTGGAGAAAAGGGCGTATTGGAGATAGTATTTAATAGTCCGGTAAATACTCGCTTCATTAAGATAAAATGTTTATTTGATAATCGGGATGTTGAGCTTAATCCGGTGAATATGGCGACCTTTATCAATAAACCGGATGAGATTATCAAGGTTCATTACTTAGTTGAATCCCGTCAAGAGCAGTATGTTTATGACGCTGTTGGTAACAGAACAACCGAGACGATTACTCAACGGTATCCAGTGTCTAAACAGTATGATTATTATTCGAATTCAAGCCGGTTGAAGTCGAATGAGAAATATAGCTTTGAGTATGATGATAATGGGAACCTGGTTAAGAAAACCGCTGCTGATGGCAGTGTGACATGGGAGTATCGGTATGATTTGTTGAATCGATTGGTTAAAGTCACTAAGAATAGTATAGACGTTGCCAGTTACCTTTATGATGAATCCGGCTTACGCCTAAAGAAACAGGGCAAAGATAAAGCAGTTTACTATGTCTTCGATATCGTCGGAAATGTTTTATACGAGCAGGAAAACAGGGATTATTTGGAGTATGTTTATGTCTTAGGGAAACATTTTGCAAGAATCGATGGGAACCTTGACAATTTAGAGGAAAAGACGAAGTACTTCTATCATACAGATCACCTGGGGAGTACTGTTTTGGTTACAGATGCGGCTGGGCAGCAGGTTTGGAGTGCGGAGTATACCCCATTTGGGAAGCAGGTTTCTAAAGAGGGAGAGTTGGACGGGGCTGCGAAGTTTACCGGGAAGGATTTGGATGAAGACATAGGGCTCTACTATTTTAACGCCAGGTGGATGGATTCCGAAACCGGCCGGTTTATCTCGGAGGATACCGCTCCGGTTGACCCGAATGACCCCAGAACATTGAACTTCTATATGTACTGCTGGAATAATCCGATTAATTATATTGATCCAACAGGGAATACACCGTATATTCACCATGAATATAACCGAAAAGATAAAACACATATATACTCTTACCTTAGTACTCCTCGACCTCTCGACTTGTGGGCAATGATGTGGGGGACATTAACCCCTGGTTTTGGAACACTTGGTGATATAGGACAGAGAGTATTTATTAGCAACAAAGAAATAACCTCCGAAGATTGGAAAAAATACTATAAGGCAAGTAATGCATTTTTTGATACTTTGTCAGTTTCTCAGTATGCAAAGAGTTCCAATATATCTAAACTTGGTAAGTTTGCTAATGAATTTGGTGCTATATTTGATGTAATAAACTATGGTGAGTACGCTTTGGGATATATTTCTCAAGATAGTGCCAAAGACCAACTAGTAAACGAGCTATTTGGGACACTAGATACTTCAACTGAGGAAGGTGCAAAAGCAAAGTATTTCTTTGCAAGAGGCGTAATAGATAAGTTAGTTAAAGGAGATAAATTATCTTACAGAACCAACTTATTTGGTGGATTATCATCATATAAACTGAAAAATGGAGCTGATCAAGACTGTTTAGATACAATGATGATGCTTTACGATGCACAGCTTGTTGCACAAGGAACCCAATCAGAAAAATTATTTAGTACTAATTGGGGTTCTTATTTCTCTACCAATGAATTAGCTGTCGCCTTAGAATACACGAATACTCTAAATTCAATAGATCAAATGATAAAAAATGGTTATAGTGAGAAATCAGCGGAAATTAAAAGTCTAAATTCATATCTAGATTTCTTGACTAATCAGCTTTTAAACCCAAACGTAACTGAGAATGATGATAATTAGCAAAAAATTACAGCGAACTGAAAGGAGTAGTCAACCATTAACATTCTTAATTATTTAATGATTGCGATGATCTTTATTGTTGGAAATCTGTTTATTGTTTTGCGGCTTACAGTATTTAGTAGATTCCCGGTCGATAGAAGGAAATTGAGAAACATATTGATAGTATCAAATATTATTGGAATATTGTTTTTGGTTTTTCGATTTCTAAATTAATAGAGTAGCTGTTGCAATAATAACTCCAAAAAACCCGCGAAAAGCGGGTTTTTTATGGGTCTAATGCCGATCGCCTTTTGATATCTCACCATAAAATCTGGGCCTATTTTCCGGGCTGACTCTGCACCCCGATCAGGCAGACCGGGCTTGATCCGGGTTGAAAATGAGGAAGCCCGGACAGCCAGCCGAGAAAACCTTGCGGGTCGGCGGTCGTTACTTCACTGAAAGTCGGGAATCCGGGCAATAACCACCGCTTGATCCTCTGCTGGCCTATTTGTCCGGGTGGGTTCTGTCCACGGTCGCGCCCCTAAGCCTCAGCCTGGGCATCGTATAAACGTAAGCGTAAAACAATCCCCCCCTTGACAAAACCGGGCGGGGATTGATTTTTTAATTTTTAGCCTTACAAACCTTCGGTAAAGTTTTCGACCATGGCAAAATCTCATCAAAAGCCTGTTTATCATCTAAATCCATATTGGGCATTTTTTCAAACAAGAATTTCAAATACTCAAAGGGATTTAAGATCTTAAAAAGCGGTCGCCGTCGGAAGGCAAGACTTGGTTGACATTCGAAAGGTCATGTGTGGCCCAGGATGGGCCGAACTAGCGGAGGACATGGATGTCCGAGAGCGGAGCCAAACAAAAAACCGAAAACCGATAACAATCAGCCATTTTCGCCAAAAGCCATTTCTTTCATCTCCGCTAGATTTTTTAATAAAGTTTGGGAATGATTTCGTGAACAATA
>JAAYEK010000207.1 GCA_012728785.1 Bacillota bacterium
AGCACGTTAATATAGGCAATTGTATTTCCCCAACTCAACACATCCAACGGCTCCCAATAGGCCGGTTTTACACCCAATATAGTAAATTCCACCGGTAATCTTCCGGAATGTGTACCAATATATGCATTGACTCCCTTGCAATAGGCTTTAATTATCTCTTGAGTCTCGTCATCCAACGTAGGCCATGTTTTTTCAGCAACTCGACGCATGCCAAAAACCCTAAAAAGTTTATCGGTTCCTAATCCTGCATACCCAACTAATTCGCTGAGTGTAGCATTACCGATTCTCCGATTAACTTCCATTTGAAATAACCGATCTTGGGCTTGTACATACCCTTGGGTAAAAAATAAATCATGCTCGTTATCGGCATATATCTGAGGAATGCCGAATTTATCTCGATAAACATTTACTGAAGATATTAATCCTTTAACCTGAAGTTTACCGTCGGTTTTAGGCCATGGTTTAGTTATTAGCCAGATTCCGGTAACCGATACCAACACTATCACCGCTAACAATGTTAATATTGTTAGCTTTAAGATCCGACTCCAAATATTTTTTCTACGTCCATTAATGACACTAGATTCCAATTTATGACACCTCTTTCTTATTAACCCCCTAATATAACTGGACAAAAGTTTCTTACCTCTGTTCAATTCAAACAATATTATAATGGATTGGCTTGAATCCAGCAACTTATTACTATCAAACGTGTAATGATCCGACCTGAACTGGTTGGTTAAATACATAAGCCGGTCATCTGGTCTGAATGACCGGCTACAACTAAAGGCAACGCTAAAGCCACTTTCCTCTTAGGATAACGACAGTCTGCCGGTTCGCAGCGCTTTTTGAATTTGTTGTTTAAAAAACTAATATCTTATCTAAATTTTTTCTAAAACTATCTGCAATTCGGCTGACAGTTTCGTCTTTGTAGGCAATTTTATCATAATTAAGGGTAATACTAAGTTCTCCATCTACAATAATACCTTCAATAAAAAGTGAAAAGCCTCTTTCATAATCCTGACCCCAGTGGCCAATAACCGGAACAGGGGAAACACTTATCAATTCTTCCTGAACATTATCAAATTCACCAAAAAAATTAAAAATTAATTCAGTTTTTAAGTTAAATTTAAGACTTTTAGTTTTTTCAGTGGGAGTGATAAAATTTAGAATTTCGTATCCGATGCCTTGATTTGGTACCCTATGTAAATTGTCTCTGGTAAGTGATATCGTCTTGGGTAGGTTTTCACTATTAGACATATCCAATACAAAAGGATAACCCACGTTTAAATAACCCATTGTCCTTGTCAAATCAATACCATTCAAACCATGCCGCCCATTTGATAAACAATGAATAATAATTTTTTCTTCGCCGAGCCACTCCTTTAAAGTTAGCCCTAACCCAACTAGAGTGAGCTCCGGGATCCCAGTCTGATATTTATGAATTGCTTGTTTCCGTAACTGGCTCGTTTCATCTTTGGTCAATTTGATCTTAATATTTCGAACATTCCGTTGCAGATTTTCATGAATGTTGTGCTCCCTTTTAAAAAGCACTGTCCCAACTGCCTCAACTCTTTCCCAGTATGGTATTTCATCTAATAAATCTTTACTATTGCTATACTCATATAAATAGTAAGCCCAATCCCTTAATGAGCAAGTTTTAGCGGGCCATCTAATAGGTTGATGGTTTAACACTTGCTGATAACCGGAAACAAAATCATGAAGTAAGATAAATAACGAATACCAATCACTAACCAAATGATGCACACTTATCAGCAAATGATCTCCTTGTTTTGTTTGAAATAAACCTAATTTAACCAAAGGACCGTTACCTAGATCCACACTACCACATATATTAGCTGTTTCCTTAATAACAACCTCAGTCGGACTTTCAATGTCTTTCAAGTTAAATGTTTTCAAATCAAACATTTTTCCTTCAAGACCCCGGTTGTATTGTATAATCTTCTCCCCTTCTGTTTTGTAGACCATTCGCAAAGCATCGTGATATATTGTCAGTTTTGTAAAAACCTCTTTCACGAATTCTACATTAAAGCCATTTCTACAAAATAAAATTGCAGTAGTATTCCAAAAGTTCGCCACCTTAGGATTGCGTTCAAAATGGATTATTTGTACGGGCGTTAAGGGAACTTCCCCAATAACTATTTTCTGTTGTGGATTACTAATACTTATTCCTTCACTCTCTATGGTCAATTTACTATCTTTAGGACCGTTTATAACGCCTGATGACGGTTTTTCCAAACCTTCTATTAATACGTTATTTTTCAGCCTTGACTGCTCTTGTTTTTCCTTGATAAAACCAGCCAATTTCCTTATTGTTGGATTTTTTGGTACATCGTTTAAAGATAAATTTTCAATGTTCATTTTTCGGATTTCAGTAATAAATGTTAACGCCTTAAGGGAATCAGCGCCTAAATCGAAGAGATTATCATTAATACTTATTGATTCCAGATGCAAAATTTTTCCCCAAATATCCGCTATTTGTTTTTCCATTTCATTCCGAGGCGCCTCATAAGTTCGCTTCTCACTCAAACTCTCGCCACCGGCGGCCTTTAACAACCGACGGTCCACTTTTCCGGTAAAGGTCAACGGTAAAGCGGTAAGCTTAACGAAGGAACCGGGCATCATATAATCGGGCAACCGTTCCCGGAGATGCTCCAATATTTCATCGATCTCAATCTTTTGATCAGGTTGTTCCACCACATATGCTACCAGCTGTTTGTCACCCCGGTCATTC
>JAAYEK010000208.1 GCA_012728785.1 Bacillota bacterium
AGCGAAGCGGTTCTGGGCTTCAACGCTCTTTCCCGGTTTAAGGCTTCCCGCTCCCGGTTGGAAACCCAGTTCAAAATAGTAGTCCGCGCCGTTAGAGGGGGTTTCCAGTTTGACAAAGGTCCCGGTGACATTCCCGGAGCCGATGTTGGACCAGTCGCACCAGAAGTTTTGGGGTTTTTCCCCGTCGATGGTATAATAATACCGGATTTTAACCTCAGCCAGGTTCACCGGGGTCGAACCGGTATTGGTGATTTTGAACCAGGGGAAAATAGTATTGATCTGCGCCGCCCTATTGCCGTTATACATCTGGACCCGAAGCGGCGTCGCCGTCGCCATTATCGGCAAGGCGTTCAGAATGACGAAGGTTACAATTAATAGGATGAATAGTAATCTGGTTTTGGATCTTATCATAGGAAGGACCCTCCTAAATATTAAATTAACATTTCATTTATTTGCCACGGAGACACAGAGTTTAAAGACAAAACCTTTGATCTTTTCTCCACGCCTCAGCGTTTCTGCAGGAAAATATAAATAGGTATCTTGGTCAACCATTTAAAATCCAGTTTTAACTGATTTCAGTTGATCAAAAACCCTCCGTGTCTCTGTGGCAGAATGATATCAAAAACCTTATCTTACACATATCACCATTTACCATAATTTTTAGGCTTTCATTTCCATTTTAATCAAAATCATTATTCGTTATAACTGTTATAGTTCCTGCAAAAAACTTCAAATAAATTTAAAAAAAACCTATATTCCCTGTATAAAACGTCTTTTTAAGTTTTAGTAAGAGATAATAAATAATCCAGGGAAATAAAAAGCGCGAAAATTGGGGAAACGCCCTCCAATCTCCGCGCTTTAGCGACTATTCAAGAAAAAATATTTAAGACTTTAGTTATTCCAAACCAGCAACAACGCCAGTCCGAAGAAGAACAAGGCAGTCACCAGTTTAACTTTGGCCAAATGATCCCGGACTAGCTTGGTCATGATTTTGTTGGATAAACCATAGTAAGCGCCGACAAAGACCGCTAGTAAAGGCAAGATAAAGATGAAATTATATAACAGCAAATAAGCCAAGGCCTTAGCCCGGATCGGACTCATTTCTCGGACCATCATGATAATGGGGAAATACACCTGCCCCGTACAAGGCAGTTCCAACAACCCGACCACAGCGCCTACCCATAATCCGCTCAGATATCCGGCGGCCTGTTTTTCAGCCCTGATTACCCTGTGGATCTTTTGGGTCAAATGATCGCCCAATCCTAATTTCAACCGTTCCGGTCGCCCGCTTTTCAATGCCAAAAAATCAGACAAGTTTAAAGAACCGAAAAACACCGTGATAATCGCTACCAACCAGCGGATGGTTCGGCCAATAAACCTCAAAGCCGCCAGTTGGTTCAGGATTTCCATCAGACCGATACCTGCCAAGAAATAGGCAATAAATACTCCCAGGCTAAAAAGAAAACCGGAAAGGAGCAATTGTTTTCCCCTCCTGCCAATCAATGACAGGTAGGAAATTAGAAAGACCAGTGTGGTAAAAGCGCAAGGATTGATCCCGTCCGCCAAGGCGCCGATGATTAAGGCAACCAGACTGATTTTTCGAAACTCTCCGGAAATATCAGTCTCCGGTTCCCCGGTTTCCTCTAGATCGACGAGATAATCAACCTCTCCTTGCCGTTGGTATGTCTCGATCAAATCATCCAACCGCTCCCGGATGGCCCCGGCCCCTTCCAATACGTCCCTGCCGATGAATACCAGCGGCGGGGTCTTGTCGATTTTTCGGCCGGCTAGGCGTTCCAGATTCAATAATAGTTTAAAATTGGAGATGGAGCTGATTTCTAATGATCTAATCTCCAAGCTCCGGCCATACTTTTGTTGCAACCCCGGTAGAACTTCCTCCTTAATTTCCCGACAAGACTTGCAGCCCTCGGAGTAAAAAAAGAACAACCGGACCGGTTCTACAGCGGCAAATATTGTTTGCGACACTAATAGGATAATGATTGAAAAAAATAAAAACTTATTCTTCTTTTTCACTTTTTCGAAGAACCGTTCCTTTATATTTGATCATTTTCACCGGTTCCGCCGGATCATTGGTTTCGATAATGATTAGCTTGGTAAAACTACCTGATTGTCCTTTCGAATTAAAGGCAACCCGGATTTCACCTTGTTCGCCTGCTTCAATTGTTGGTTTTATGATCCGGACTTTGGCGCAGTCGCAATCGGGGGTTGCATCTAAAATTTCTAAAGCCGCATTTCCGGTGTTTTTAATAATAAAAGCAAACTCAACGGTTTGGCCCTCGGTTATTTCCCCCAAATTTTGAATTGAATCCGGGATAAATAGTTTTGGGCCGCTAGCATGGATAGATCCTGTATTGATCTTTAGAAACAATAGGGCCAATAGTAGGAAGATAATGAATTTACGCATTTCGCCTCACCCCTCCACGAAACTCGAGTGCCATTTGATACCCAAATGCTACTCCATATTATCGGCCTATTGGAAAATTTACCTAAGTCCTAAATTCTCCTTGATTTTAACCTTGCTACAAAATAATAAAAACGTGGAGATTGATAATGATTCTCAAAATCTCCACGCCTTTTTATTTTCTAAATCCATCGCAGCTTCAGCCCACTGACTTACATATCCGCCTTTTACTAATTATCAGTACAAGCCGGAAACTTAAAAATACCTTCCTTAAATCCACTGCCACTCCTATCTCCTATATTCTGTCTTCTGTCTCCTGTCTTCTCCCCATCTTCGAATACGCTTTTCCCCCTCAAAAGTACATCCTAATCACTCTTACAATATCATTATAAGTCACCATTACACCCAAGACCAACATCGCCATCATCCCTACCATCTGGGCGGCGGCTTTTTGTTCCACGGAAAATTCCTTCCGGAATAACTTTTCCAACAATAAAATCACGATCCAGCCGCCGTCCAATAATGGTAAAGGGATAGGCAACATATTGAAGAGGAACAAAAACAAACTGATCTGTATTAACAGGAAAAACAAATGATATAAGGGTAAACCGCTGCTTTGTTCGATCACCGTCACCATTCCGATAGGGCCCATTACTCCGCCTTTAAAAGCCATGGCGATGATCTGTCCGAAAGATTTGATAAATTGGACAATAAATTGCCAAGTATAGACCACCGCAAGTTTGGCAGCCTCGCCGATTGGAGTTGTTTCATAATTTGGCACCGGACTGACCCCAATCAGATACCGCTTTTCAATGGGATTATATAAAGGGGTGATCTTCTTTTCCAAAATCTGATTTTGGCGTTCAATGGTGATGGTAATAGTCTGCCCCTGGGATTTAGCGATCAACTTTGAAATATCCTGCCAGACCTTTACTTCTTCCCCATCGATGCTGACGATTCGGTCGCCGGATTTCAGACCGGCTTCAAATGCTGGCGATCCGGGAGAGGCTTGTTCTATAATCGCCGCCGGACTCTTAATACTGATTGGAAGCCCTACAAAAGCCGCCATAGTGAAGATTAAGATCATGGCTAAAACTAAATTGAAAATAGGCCCGGCGGCAATAACCGCTATTTTCTTCCAAAGTTTCAGGTGATTAAAGGATTCTTTCGGATCAACCGGAGGATCTTCCGATTCCCCTTCCAAGGCCATATCCATTCCGGCTATTTTACAAAAGCCTCCCAATAGAACCCAACGAAAAGAATATTGGACTCCTTTCCAATTGAATTTACCGATTAAAGGGCCAAACCCGACGGAAAACTCATACACCTTGACGCCAAACAAACGCGCGATGATGAAGTGACCGAATTCATGGACCATAACCAAAAAGCTTAACAATAAAAGGGTTTTCCAAATTGCGTTAAAATCAAATCCCAAGAGATTTCCTCCTCTGTTCGATTATTTCACCGGCCTTAACCCGGGCCCATTGATCAACCGCTAAGATCTCTTTCAGCCCCGGCGCCGTCCCAAAACTTTCTTTTTCATATTCTTCCACTACTTTGGAAACGATATCAATAATATCAATAAATTTAACCCTTCCGGTTAAAAAGGCCTTCACCGCCTCTTCGTTAGCTGCGTTTAAAGCCGCCGGCATGCTCCCGCCATGACGCCCAGCCTGGTAAGCCAGTTCAACTGCAGGAAATAATTTAAAACTCACCGGTTCAAAATTTAAAACCGCCCCTTGCAATAAGTCCAGCTTAGGAAAGTTATTAGGAAGATGTTCCGGATAGGTCAGAGCATACTGAATAGGTAACCGCATATCACAAAGGCCCATCTGGGCAAGGTGGGAACCGTCAACCAATTCCACCAGCGAGTGAATAATACTTTCCGGATGAATCACCACTCCGATCCGGTCGAATTCCAGGTTAAAAAGCCAATGGGCTTCGATTATTTCCAAGCCTTTATTAAACATCGTAGCGGAATCAATGGTTATCTTGCCGCCCATATTCCAATTGGGATGATTTAAAGCCTGTTCCAGGGTGACATCGGCCAAATCCTCAGGACGATATCCTCGAAAAGGACCTCCGGAGGCGGTTAAAATTAACCTTTCAACATCAGCGGGATTTGTCCCTTGTAAACATTGAAAGATAGCGCTATGTTCGCTGTCAACCGGCAATATCGCCACGTTATTCTCAACTGCGGCGGGTATGATAATCGAACCGGCAGCCACTAAAGTTTCTTTATTGGCTAAAGCAATGGTTTTTCCGGCCTTGATCGCGGCCAGAGTGGGACCAATCCCAATTGAACCGACAACTGCGGTTAAAACTAAGTCCGCTTCCGGTAGGACGGCGATTTGTTCCATGCCTTCCTTACCGGTCAATAGCTCTACCTGTAATCCGGAAAGTAATTGGCGCAGTTCCGGCAATTGTTCTTCCGAACCGATCACTAGATAGGATGGTTTAAACTTGTGGGCCTGTTCCCCTAAGAGGTGAATATTGGAACCGGCCGCCAGCGCCAGTACTTTAAAACGATCCGGAAACTCATCAACAACTTCCAAGGATTGACGCCCAATCGAACCGGTGGACCCTAAGATTACAATGTTTTTAGTCATTATACACCTGCTGTGAAAAAATAAACTGCGATTAAGAATTCCATCCATTGACGGCGCGCCCGGTTTTTAAAGCCCGGAAAACAGCGCGAATTGTTACCGCCAAAATAGGTCCTAATATTATACCAGATAAACCAAATAGTTTCATTCCAAAATATACTAAAAAAATAATAACTAAGGGATGAATTTGCAAGTTTTCTCCGACTAATTTAGCTTCCCCCAATTGACGAAGGAAAAGGACCACAAAATACAAAACCATCAGCCAAATTGCTTGATAATACATTTGAAACAGGCAAAAAACAATCATCAAAGGTAAATAAAGTATTCCCGGTCCTACCACCGGGATCAAGTCTAAAAATCCGGCCAGAAAGCCGTAAGCCATAGCCCCGGGAATTTTCAAGAGCCAAAAAATCAAAATGGTTAAACCGGAGGTTAAGACTGCCAGTAATATTTCGGTGTGAACAAAACTAACAAAAGCGGCAACCGCCTCCTCTTTCACCTGGATGGTAAAAGGCTGCCAATCTCGAGGTATAATCTTATAAAGTATGCCGCTAAAAAAAAATTTATCCCGGCTGATAAAATAAGCGGTAATTCCTCCTAAACTCAAAGCCATCACTACTCTAGGAAAAGCAGGCATCAAATTTATCACCCAAAGGACTACCGAACGGACCAGCTGCTCCACTGCGCCCGGTCTAAGTAAATAATTATGAAGGTAAGTTTCCGGGACTTGAAAATTATCCCGGAAAAAGTAAGTTAGATCGGAACCAACGCCGATCAGTTTATTCATTAAAACCGGTATTCTTGGAAGAACTCTTAGGGCCTCTTGATAAGCCACTAAAAAAACTACCCCGGTTAAACTTAACAGACCCACTAAAGTAACTGTTAATACTAATGATACTGCAATTTTACGTTTTATATTGAAGCTAGTTTCGATCAGCTTGACCACCGGTTCGATCAGGCAAGCGAGAAGAACTCCTAGTAAAAACGGGGTTAATAGTGGTAACAGGTACTGAAAACCCAAGATTAAACCTAAGCCTATTACAATCCCCCATAGGACCAACTTAAGTTCATTACCCAATATCAACACCGCTTTATAATTTACAATTTTCGATTTACCGAATCAGGGCTATAACCTAAAGCATGAACAGGCTCAGCTCCCAACGGCGAACCAAAGGTGAGGTGTGAGGTTTATAAATAGTACGCCCCAAAATAGGTTACTATGTAATAAACAACCGGAGCGGAAAGAAGCAAGCTGTCGAAACGATCCAGTACCCCGCCGTGTCCCGGTAAAAAGTTACCGGAATCTTTTACACCGGCATTACGCTTGATTACCGACTCCACCAAATCCCCGAATTGACCGGCTACTACAACTATACATCCTAATACCAGCATTAATCCAATGGGTTTTTGAAAATACCAGCTTAGAACGGCTGCCCCTAATAAACCGCCGCCCAATCCTCCGATGGACCCTTCAATACTCTTTTTGGGACTAATTTTCGGACTGAGTTTGTGTTTCCCAAAATTAATCCCGATGAAGAAAGCAGCCGAATCATTAGCCCAAGTGACTAAAACCGTAAATAAAACGTAGACTAAACCGTTATTCCCCGGTATAAATCTTAATAATAAGATATATGCGAACATGAAACCAATATAGACCGTCCCGAATAAATTGGCAGCCCCATTGATCAGCCCTTGCTCAGGATCGCCCCTAAAGAGTTCGCCGCAAAAAATTAGAATAAATGAGATAATTAGCATTAAAGCTAAAGTCTGTTCCCCGATTCGAAGGGATTCTAGGGAATCCAGCCCATACTTGTTGGTTATCACATAAATTAATGCTAATACTGATAAAGAACTAAATAACTGTACCTGCGTTTGAGAACGTAAATTCTGCTTCTTGATTAGTTCGCCGTATTCCAAAATTCCTAAGACAGTTAATAAACCAATCGCTAGTGTAAAAGGAAGTCCGCCATAATTAATAATGGCGAGAAAAAGCGCTGCTCCTAAGATTCCTGATATTATTCTTTGAATCATTGCCCCGACCTTTCCCCTTATACTCGTCCGAAACGGCGTTCACGTTTACTATACCATTCAAACGCAGCCAACAGGTGTTTTTTTGAAAATTCCGGCCAATAGTTATCTGTAAAATAAAGTTCTGTATAAGCTAGTTGCCAAATTAGAAAGTTACTGATCCGTTTTTCCCCGCCGGGACGTATCAGTAAATCAGGATCAGGTTGTCCCAAAGTGAATAACCGTTTAGCGAGATCTTCCTCCCCAAGGTGCTCCGGTTCCAGCTCACCTTCTCTTACCTGCCGGGCAATGCCTTTAACAGCAGCCATAATCTCGGAACGTCCTCCATAGTTAATGGCAAAATTAACTGTTAAACTATTATTGCCTGCGGTTAGCTTTTCACTTTCCTCCATGAGTTCCACCAAGTCCGGATCAAGTTTATCCTTAAGCCCAATGAACCTGAGCTTTACTTGTTGCTTATGCATTTTTGGAACTTCATTCTGGAGAGCCTCCATAAAAAGATTCATTAAATAATCAACTTCAGCCGCGGGGCGGTTCCAATTTTCAGTGGAAAAAGCATAAAGAGTAAGATATTTCACTCCATATTCCACACAGGCTTCAATTGTGTCCCGAATCCGATCTACCCCGGTGCGATGTCCTACAGAACGGGGCAACCCTCTACATTCAGCCCAACGCCCATTACCATCCATAATTATTGCCACATGTTTGGGGATGGCCTGTGGAGTATTAGATTTTTTTTTGAACAAATTCATAACACCCATATCATTAAAAAAAACCTCCGGTAAAACAGAATGCTAAGCCTTGTATATCAGCTTAACAAACCGTTACTTGAAAATAGCAAAAAGTTTAGTATATAAGGAGAAGGTAGTTTGGAAGTAGCTATCTTATACTTCCAAAATCTCCTTTTCTTTTTGAGTAAGCAACTTGTCAATTTCAGTAATGTATTTATCAGTCAACTTTTGAGTCTCATCTAAACCTTTTTTACTTTCATCTTCAGTTACCTTACCGCCTTTTTCCAAACCTTTAATTTTATCATTGACTTCGCGGCGTAAATTTCGAATAGCCACTCTTTTTTCCTCAGCCTCTTTGCGGGCGACTTTTACCAAGTCTTTCCGCCGTTCTTCGGTTAACTGCGGTACCGGTAGCCTAATTAATGAGCCATCATTAACGGGATTTAGCCCCAAATCCGCTTTTAAAATCGCCTTCTCAATCGTGGCTAAGAGGGATTTATCCCAAGGTTGAATAACAATAGTCCGCGAGTCGGGGACAGTTACACTAGCCACTTGATTTAAGGGACTTGGATTACCGTAATACTCGACCAACACCCGATCTAAAACTCCCGCATTAGCTCTTCCGGTCCGTATCGATTGAAATTCTTTTTTTGTTGCTTCAATCGTCATCTTCATATGGTTTTCAGTCTCTTTTAAAAGATCTTTCACCATATCAATCTCCCCCCCTGACGAATGTTCCTACTTTTTCTCCTAATACAATACGCATAATATTTCCGGTTTGATTTAGGTTAAAAACCACTATTGGAATTTCATTGTCCATACACAATGATGTTGCCGTTGAGTCCATCACGCGCAGACGCTGTTGGAGAACTTCCATAAACTGAAGATCTTCAAATCTGACCGCCATTGGATCGACTTTTGGATCAGCACTATAAACTCCATCTACTTTTTTTGCCATTAAAATAATTTCAGCTTCGATCTCGGCAGCCCTTAATGCTGCGGTAGTGTCGGTGGAAAAATAAGGGTTGCCGGTCCCGGCGGCAAAAATAACTACTCTTCCTTTTTCCAGATGCCGGATGGCCCTTCTCCTAATATAAGGCTCAGCCACTTGTCTCATTTCGATGGCCGTTTGGACCCGGGTTGCCACACCATGTTTTTCAAAGGAATCCTGGAGCGCCAAAGAGTTGATTACTGTCCCCAGCATTCCCATATAGTCGGAAGTGGCCCGATCCATCCCAACTTTGCTTCCAGCGACTCCCCGCCAAAAATTGCCGGCCCCAACCACTACAGCTAGTTGAACACCAAGATTCACCACTTCTTTGGTCTGTCGGGCTATGGAATTTACAACATCCTGATCAATCCCAAATTCTTTTTCACCAGCTAACGCTTCTCCACTTAACTTTAGAATGATTCGTTTGTATTTTGGGGTCTGCATATAGTTCTACCTCCGCTTAGCCATATTATATTTTCGCGAAACGGAACATAATTCCTGCTTTATTACAGAAAAAAGGAACACTTCCGTGTTCCTCATTTTTATTTAATCTGGGACATAACCTCAGAAGCAAAGTCATCCTGCCTTTTTTCAAGGCCTTCGCCCTTTTCAAAACGGGCAAAACGACTAACGGTGATATTCTCACCCAATTTGGCATTCATCTCTTGGATTAATTTAGTAACAGTCAGACTGGTATCTTTAATGAACAGCTGCTCAAGAATACAAACTTCCTTATAAAACTTATCCAATCTACCGATCATGATTTTTTCGGCGATCGCTTCCGGTTTACCTTCATTGATGGCTTGAGCTTTATAAATCGCCTTTTCTTGTTCTAAGACTTCGGCAGGAACTTCTTCCCTACGGATATATTCCGGTTTCGCAGCAGCTACCTGCATTGCCAAATCCTTTACCAAAGCAATAAATTCAGCATTTTCGGCCGTTTCTTTCTTAGAAAATGAACATTCAATTAACACACCGATTTTTCCACCCATATGTATATAGGAGTCAATCAGCCCGTTTTCTTGGCGACCAAAACGTTCAAACCGTCTCACATTCATATTTTCACCGATTTTGGACACCAAGTTGGTAACAGTTTCAGCAACGGTACTACCACTTGCTAGCTTCAAATCATTTAAAGCTTCATTATTGGCAGGCGCCTTTTCGGCGACCGCTACGGCCACATCCAGAACCAGTTGTTGAAAATCCGGGTTCTTAGTGACAAAATCCGTTTCACAGTTAACTTCTACCAGGGCTCCAACTTTTTTATCTTTAGTGATATAAGCGTTGACCAGACCCTCGGCCGCAATCCGGCCGGCTTTTTTAGCAGCAGCGGCCAAACCTTTTTCTCTTAAATATTCAATCGATTTTTCAAGATCGCCATTGTGTTCACTCAGAGCTTTTTTACAATCCATCATCCCCGCTCCAGTACGTTCCCTTAGTTCTTTAACAATGGCGGCGGAAATTTCAGCCATCTTATTTCCTCCTTTGATTCGGTTTCTTAGTTCTCACAGTCCATTTTTGTTAAAAAAGGGTGGGTCAGGTCCTCCCTTACCACCCTTTTTTGAATTAGGCTTCTTCAACCAATTCCATTTCGGAGAGGTTTTCTCCAGGACCTTCTTCTGCATTAGCAGGTTCGGCATCGTTCATTTGCTCACCCTGTTTTGCCTCGATGACCGCATCGGCGATTTTACCGGCTAACAGTTTAACCGCTCTGATAGCATCATCATTTCCCGGAATCACATAATCAATCTCGTCCGGGTCACAGTTAGTATCGACAATTCCAACCAGAGGAATACCTAAATTTCGTGCTTCGGCCACAGCGATTCTTTCTTTGCGTGAGTCAACAATAAAAATCGCTCCGGGTAGCTTATGCATGTTGCGGATACCCGATAAAAACTTCATCAAACGGGCTCTCTCTTTTTGAAGTTCAAGTACTTCTTTCTTAGGAAGAGACTCAAAAGAACCGTCTTGTTCCATCTGCTCAATTTTACGCAGCCGGTCAATTCGGGAACGGATGGTTTTAAAATTGGTCATTGTACCACCCAACCAACGTTGAGCTACATAAGGCATACCGCAACGTTCGGCTTCTTCTTTGATGGCATCTTGAGCCTGTTTCTTGGTGCCCACAAACAAAATGGTCTCTCCGTTTTCAACTACGGAACGGGCGAAGTTGTAAGCTTCATCGACCTTTTTAACGGTTTTTTGAAGGTCGATGATATAAATACCGTTCCTTTCAGTGAAGATGTACTGAGCCATCTTCGGGTTCCATCGTCTTGTCTGGTGACCAAAATGCACGCCGGCTTCCAATAATTGTTTCATGGAAATCACAGCCACATTAGCCACCTCCTTTCTTTGGTTTTTTTGCCTCCGCCTCCGTCGTCTCTCAAGCGGACCCTCCACGGGACCTCCGTTGAAATCGGAAGGCGTGTGTAATACTCTCCATTTATAAAAAGTAGAGTTTTGAATACACCGCTAAACAGTATAACATAGTATGGCAAGGATGAAAAGAGGTTTTTATTTATTTTCGCCTAATTTTTCGACTAATAAATTATTGAAGCCACCGCTCCAGCCGACTAGCAATGGTCGGTTTCGGCATTGCTCCGACAAGCTGTTCGACGACTTTCCCATCTTTAAAAATAATCATTGTCGGAATTGACATCACTTTATATTCAGTCGCCAAATTTGGGTTTTCATCGATATTGACCTTGACAATCTTAGCCGAATCATTATATTCAACACTCAATTCTTCTAATACCGGGGCTATCATCCGGCAGGGTCCACACCATGGAGCCCAAAAATCAACTAAAACTACACCCTTGGAATTTATTACTTCATTTTGAAAATCAAGTCCGGTCAAATTCTTCATTTAATCCACCCCTTAATTAGTTTAACTATTAGTAGGATAATATATATATTAAATTAATATACCCCACAGGGTATAGTATATAATAAAAAATTCTTTTAGTCAATCAAAGCCAAAATTATGGACAACCAAATATTTAATTTTTTAGAAGGGATTTTAGAAGGTTTTTAATGATTAGACAGCGAAACAATGAATTTATTTTGGAGAAATGGTAGTGAATATTAACAAAAAAATACAATACCGCCTTCTGTCTCGTAACATCCGTTATGCCTATATCGAAGGAATGGCATTCTGTTTTATGTTGGGGACCACTATTCCCTATTTAGGCCTTTATATATTGCGCTTCAACGGACCCGAAGAATTAGTCAGTCTAATCGCTTCAGCCCAACCAGTTATCCTTTGTATTTTTTCTTTACTGGCAGCTTCCTTTGTTAATAGTTTTCAAAAGAAAAAGCCGGTCCTAATCCCCGCCAGCTTCTTAGTTAGAATTTTTGTTTTTTTAATAGCCCTAATTCCTTTATTTCCAAAACCATGGCATGCATGGATGCTCTTTATTATGTGGAGTTTAATGTATATCCCTTGGGCTTTCTCCAATCTTTCCTGGTCACCAATGATGAGCAATATTATTCCTGATGAAATGCAAGCAAGATTTTTCGGGACTAGGAATACATTAACCGGAGTGACTACTTTACTTGGGACCATATTTACCGGATTTATTTTAGGGAAGATGCCCTTCTTACCCGGTTTTTCGTTGATATTCATCATATCTTTCGCTGGGACCATAGTATCTTTATATTACCTTAACAAACAGATCGAACCGCTTGTTCCCGACCCGGGTGAAACCAAAAAGCAATACCGCACCCATAACTGTCCCTTATTTCAATTTGATTTCAAAACTACCTTTAGTACCTTTTGGGACCCTATTTATGGAAAAATTTTCGGTCTAACTTGTTTAGCCATTTTTATTTTTCACATCGGCTATTCCATGGCAATTCCCCTCTTTACTTTAAGACAAGTTCAACAGCTAGGTCTAGATAATTCAACCATCGGTTGGATAGCGACCCTTACTGGGTTAGCCGCTTTATTCGGTTCCTATATCGGGGGCCGCGCCTCGAACCGTTGGGGTTACCGTTATGTTTTGCTTTTTAGTACTATGTTTTCCATTATACCGCCGTTAATCTGGGCCTTAACGCCTAAGCTGCCGTGGTTATACCTTGCTTCCTTTCTTTGGGGTCTCACCGGGAATGCTTATATGATTTGCTTTTTATATATGGTATTGGCTGTCTCGCCTTTTAAAGATCGCTCCCGTTTTGTGGCTATGAACACCGTAACCGGTAATTTGGCGGGAGCGCTTGGCCCAATAATCGGTATGTTCTTAATCAAAATACCAGCGGTGGAAATCCAGGGCAGTTTGCTAATAGCCTCTCTCTTCATGTTTATTGGAGCAATCTTTTCTTTTTTGGTTGCCAAGAAAGGCAATATCTAATCCCGGTTTATTCGTCATTAATCATGGTTAATATCTGACCGATAATTTCTTTCAATTCCAATGCGTCATTGCGGCGGATCGGTTCGTATGAACCCCCTTGGTTTAAAATCCAATCTGGGAGACCACCGTATTCGATGGTGACTATTTCCGGTTTGGTCTTTTCCAATACGAAATTGAACAATTGATAATCTTCATCGGTTAACTTAGTATGAGTATCGCGAATTCCTTCGGCCCGATAATCAACACCGGCCAGATGGATTTCAACCAATCTTTGGAGCGGTAGCATTTCAAGATATTGCTCAACGGGAATCCCGAAATACCAGGCGCTGCATCTGGCGTGGGCTATGTCCAGTAAAAAGTGGCAATCCCCCACTTCGCAAAGTTCTGCGATAAATGCCGGATCGGAGCCAATCTTAAAATGGCGCCACCATGAATAATAGGGAAAGTTTTCAAGCGCCAGAGGCAACCCAGTCGTTTCCTTTACTAGCTTAATACTTTCTAAAAACCGACAGCTTAGTGTTTTTTTAAGTCCGGGATGGAATTGATGTTGTTCCCTTTCAAAGGAAGGAAAGAAATCCAGTTTGGCCTCTAAATGGGTTGATAAATAAGCCGGGTTGGTTAAGTCAATTATCTTGGCGACTATTTCTCTGTTATACCTTTCCTCTGATGAGGGATGACCTAAGGAGATCACTCCCGGTTGGGCCGGGTGAGGTAATAACCGGCGATAGGATAAACCTTTATCGAATTGAGAAAAACTGTCGGGAAAGGGCTTGGTTGGGACCTTAATGAAATCCACCGGTAGCTCCGGGTTTTCATTTAACAGATCAATCAAAGTATCGGAATAATTTACGGCAAGTTTCATGATGCCTCCCAAGAAGATTAGATATATGTTATTGTAACGTATTTTTGAAAAGTTTAAAATAGCGTAAGAATGATTCCTCTGTGTCTCCGTGTCTCTGTGGCCAATAATGATTTAGCCACAGAGACGCAGAGACATAAAGTTAAAAACTAATTCTCATTCATTTCACCCGCCCTGGCAATTCGCGGTAGGTGACAACAATTTTCATAAAACTCTGGTAAAAACGAGTAAACATATGTTATATTATTGAAAACAACTATAAGGAGTAAGCCATGAAAGAACTTGAAGAAGGGTCCCAATTACAGCTTGATTTCGCTAAAATCGCAAAAATTGCCGACCGATGCCGGGATGTGATTCCGGTGGCCGTCCAAAACGCTGATACCAAAGAGATTATTCTGATAGCCTACGTTAACGAACTGGCCTTAAAAACTGCGGTTCAAACCCGGACTGCGGTCTTTTGGTCGACTTCCCGGAATGAACTGTGGGAAAAAGGTAAAACTTCCGGCGAAACTTTTGAGTTGTTAGAAGTCTACGTAAATTGCGAACAAAATTCTTTGGTCTTTACAGTCCGGCCTCGCCGGGGCGATATTTGCCATACTAAGAATCAAAAAGGTGAACCCCGCAACTGTTACTACCGTAAGATAAATTTTGACACCTGGGAGCTGGAGAATATTAATCCCTAACCAAGATCTATAAAACAGAACCCCTTGAATTTCAAAGGGTTCTGTTTTTTTCATTCATTTCACCGTAACCTTAAAACTCTTCTCTTCCTTTATCCCCAGTTCCGTATCTTCCACGGTGATCGACACATTATAAGTCCCTTTTTTCTCATAAGTATGCTCTTGGTCCAGACCCTCGGCTTGTTTACCATCGCCAAAATCCCAGGTATATTTGAGATTTGGATTCGAAGCGCCTTCTTTCTCTCCCCACGCCCGGCATTGGACTGTTAAAGGCGCCTTACCGGTGGTAGGGGTCATTGAAGCGGTCAGCCGTAATTTAGGCATCCTGGTTTCAATCTGCAAGGTAGTTGTAACAACATTCTCAGGATGCAGACGGTCTTTTACTTCTAGGGAAACGGTCTGAGTCCCCTCCCGTCTGAAAGTGTAAGATGGGTTTTGTTCATAACTGATAGTCCCATCCCCAAAATTCCAAATATACAAAGGCTCGCAAGGAGAACCGGTAATTCCTACCTGAGCGTTAAAATTGACGGTGCAAGGCACTATCCCTTTATTAACGCTGGAATAAGCTTTGGCAGTCATTTCCGGAGGTGTAACTAACATCATAATTGACGCCACAGCCAAATTACCGGGATGGAGCCGGTCGCTAACGACTAGTTTCACCGGGTATTCTCCCGCTTTTTGATACACATGTTTGGGCTTGGCTTCATGGCTGGTTTCCCCATCCCCAAAATCCCAGTTATATACCAGCTGGACCGGAGCGCCTTCCACTTTAATTCCAGGCTGGAAACTGGCGGTCAGCGGGACAATACCCTTGGCAATTGAAACTGTTGGAGTAATAATAATCCGAGGCGCCGCAGCCTTAATAATAGTGATCTCATCAGGTATCAACAGTTCCGGATGGAGCTTATCGACAACTTTTAAAGAAACTTGATATTCTCCGGGCACAGTAATTTTTTTGGTAAAACTGGTAGCTTCAATTTTTTCCCCGGCCACATCCCAGATAAATTGAAGTTGTGCCGGCCCCCCAGTTATTTTTGGAGTTACCGAACCCTTTATTTCCATGGGTATCGTCCCACTAGTCGGTGTAATCACCGTATTCGTAACGATATTTATCGGAGAGGCCTCGATCATCCAACTTTTAGCGATCTGATATTGATCCACCTTAGCTGTTAAAGTCAATAAGTATTTTCCTGGTTTTAGATAGGTGTTTTTGGCTTCCGGGCCGGTCAACTCCAACCCATTACCAAAATCCCACACATATGTGACTTTTTGTCCATAATTAACGACTGAATTGGCTTTAGCAGTAACTGCCAGCTCAACCGGTCCAATTAACGGGTCAATCATTGGATTTAAATTAATTAACGGCGGAACATCAACTTCAAAATAGAATTTTCGAGTCAGATCCGCTCCATCTGAAGAATCACCCTTAGCGACGACAACCACCGAATTTTTACCGTCTCTTTCAAACTGGTAAGTGACCTTACTACCGCTGGAAGTCCGATCCTTACCCCATTCCCAGCGCCAGTCTTTTAACCCGGCCGGCCCTTTGATTTCAAAATTCATAAGATAAGGTTGATCGCCCAGACTGTATTCAATTAAAGCTTCATTATATTTCAATTTCCCTTTAACTTCAGCTCCGGACTTAGCTAGTAATACCGAGTATTCACCGGCGTTAATTATCACTTTATATTGGGAGCCTTTAGGAATGATTACACTTCCCGAAGCTGAAGCAGAGCCTTTTTCTATTTGTTTCGAAAGAGCGCCGGTTTCTTCGATGCTAAAAAAAGCGGCTTGTTTCTCCGATGCTAATGTCTTTTTATCGATTCTAAACTCCCAATTTAGAGTGGTATCAAAATCCAACGGCTCGGCCGGAACAAATATTTCTTGTTTTTGACCTATTTGATCAGCCATTATCTGTATCTCGCGTTCCAATTGAATAAACTTACTGCTTCCGGCCGAACCAAAGGTGGCATTACTAAATAGTAATACAATCAGCAATAGTGAAACCAAACTATATTTTTTCATGGTTTTCCTCCCTTAATATCTAATATAACATAAAATATAGTTGCATTAAAAAATGTTCCCGATCTGGAAACCCCGGCGCTAATAGCGGTATTAATAAGTTTTCAATCCTAATGGCTTTCCTTTATATTCCGCAGCTTGCTTTGGGGTGATGACATTCTCTTTGGCCATTTCATCCAATACTTGGTCCCGGTATTTCTTGATCGAAGTGGGATCATTTAGTAACTGTTCCTTCTTGTAAATATGTGGTGACAAGGTATCGGTCCCTAGACAAATCAGGGTAGCAATTTCATGAGGTTGTAATTTAAGGGCCTTCTTCCCAAAGTAATAATTGGATGCGGCCTCCACTCCGAAAGTACCTTCTCCGAAGTAAATATTGTTTAAATAAGACTCCAAGATTTCTTCCTTACGATATTTGCGTTCAATCTTGTAGGCTAGGACAGCTTCATCAAGTCGGCGCGGTAAAGTTTTTTTTCGAATCAGAAAGAGGTTATGGGCTAAAGTCCCTGAAATACCTCGGTCATAATAGTTAAGCGTTGTCAATTTCAAAAACGCCTTAACTTCGGTGACAAAAAGTTCGGGCAAGTCGGTCAGCCTCCGATTTTTGCTGTAAAAATCCGGGTCTTTTCTCCGGACGAAAGCCTTTTGAAGAATAGTAGGCATTTGGGAAATAGGTATTTTGGATTGTTCCCTGACGAAAACCTTGACAATTTCTTTTTGTTGATGGTTATAAAAAGAGACCCATCTTTCTTCGTCGTTTCGCGTCAAATTGATTATTGTCGGGCTGATAGTCATCGCTAACAAAAACTTGGTCGCAATCAAATATCCCAGACCAAAACAGGTCAGCCCCAGCAGTAAATTGAAACTGAATTTATGCCCTGTTAGGGATTGTTTTTTCATGGGAATCCTTTCGTTTATGTATCGTAATTAATCTAAATTAACTTTTTTCGCCAATGTTTTAGCAAATCCTTTTATTCCAGACTAAGGAGTTAAAACCAACGAAGGTTATAGGATTCTTACCCAATAAAAACAACGACGGATAAACATCAAATCACCCGGGCCGCCTTGGAAGGCATCGCCTATCAAGTTCGGGAAGTTGTTGAATGTATGACTGAAACCACTAAAATAAAGCCCGAAACATTAATGGTGGATGGCGGAGCGGCGGCCAACAATTTCCTACTTCAATTTCAAGCGGATATCTGCAATTTGGTTATCCAGCGGAATGAGTGTCTAGAGTTGACCGGGATAGGAGCCGGATTCATCGCCGGGCTGGGAGTTGGGTTTTGGGATAGTCCTCGCGAGTTGGAAGGGTTAGTCAAGATCGAGCGATCCTTTGAGCCGGAGATCTCCGGAGATGAAAGAATGAAACTTTGGCAGGGATGGCGGAAGGCGGTTGAACGGGCCAAAGGATGGGTTGAGATTGGCTCATGATC
>JAAYEK010000209.1 GCA_012728785.1 Bacillota bacterium
ACGAGAACAGGAAGTTCTACGCCGTCGGCGGCTTGAACCAACTCTGAAGCCGCGTTTAGGAGGGACGCGGCAATTTAAATGGCGATAGCCTTACCTTCGGAGTGTCAGGGATGACACGGAGCTATTGCAGGAGGTCCGGAACCACGCTGGGTCCGGCCCATTTTGGTGACTTTTGTGGGGTCAAAAGTCACTCGCCGTCGAAACCGTGGACCCAAAAAAAGTTTGAAGAGTGAAGTTAAAAGCTAAAAATAAAAAATCCCCCACTTCACCCAAGTAGAGGATCTTAATCTTCTTTCTTGTTTAACAGTCCTTTTTCGTATATTCCAATATATCCTCAAGTCCACACTCGAGAAACTCACATATCTTTTCTAAAACATCATAATCAACTCGTCTGGTAGTATCGTAAAACAAATTACGAACCGTATCCCTCGCTAGACCGGTGCCTCGAACCACATCAGCCATTTTAAGTCTTTTTTCACCAAGAATTGTTGATAGTCTACAATGAATCCCCATCCGTCTACACCTTTGTCTGAAAATTTCAAATTAATAAAAAAAGCATTGACAAGACTTCCATTTATTTGTATTATGTATATGTAAGTCTACATTATGTATGTGTGCATAGTCATAACAAACTTACACCAAAACAATCAATAACACCCAAAACAAATCCTGTTTTCCGTGTTATTCGATTGGACCCCGGACGGAAACGCGCCAAACCCAAAACACTGACCAGAAGGCTACCAACCTCATCAGTGGTTTTGTTACGCAATGCGTTTTCCGTCCCCAAACTTTTAGGAATATTATACCATGCATGGCGCAGCCGCGCAAATTGTAAACTGTAAAGGGTAATAACGCGGTACGCGTAACGTATCAAAGAAAGAGTGCCATGACCCAAAACCAAACCCAAATCAAAAACCAACTGGCCCAACTAAAAGCCAAAATCGCCCGGGCCCGACAACGCCTCCATACCCTCTGGGACGAACGCGACTGCACCGACTACGACGTTCTCACCGTCTCAGTGGCCTTGGATGAATTGATCAATGAATATAACCGTCTTTCGGGAAAGTTAGGCGAGTAGCCCCACACTCCAAACTCTGCCAAAAACCGATACACCATCTAAAATATCAACACCTAATCGGGGTTTTTTATTCCGTTCCGGTTAGGAGCATGGATATTATTTTTTGATAAAAAATCTCTAAAGTTATTTACAATAATTTCCGATATTAACAATAGTTCGAGCCATTAAGTGAAAAAAACACAAAAACCCAGTCTTCCGGAAACTGGGTTTTTGTGTTCAAAAGATTGGCAAACCCTTCCCAACAACAGAATATTCCTGCTTGTTGTAGTATTTTTAGCTATGTGTTATAATAAGTTCGAAATTGATAAACATGCGCCCGTAGCTCAGTTGGATAGAGTGGCAGACTTCGAATCTGTAGGCCGGGGGTTCGAGCCCCTCCGGGCGCGCCATTTACCGTTTACAGCACGCATTAATAGTAATCAGCTAAGAACTTGTTAGCTGATTTTTTGTGCTTTTCTCCTTATTACCTAATCTCGGCCCGCCTAATACAATATCATCGGAAGTCAAACAATCACCTAAATTGCCAAAACACCACAACATTTTCTTGATCGAAATAGGAGGAAAAACAATGGAATATATGAATCAAGCCCAAATGTACCAAAGACCGGCGGGAATGGAACAGCCGATGATGAATTGTAATTATGAGCGGATGATGATGGAAATGCATCAAACCCTGATGGGCATTAACCGAATGTGCATGGAGATGCATCAGATGATGCAGGAAATGTGTCATCATCGCCCGAAAGACGATCATAAGGGATATTAACAACTCTAAATAAACCGCTTATTGAAAGCGGTTTTCTTATTATCAAAAACACCCCGTCTCTTATAATTTTACTTTTACTACAACCCCGAATTTTACCTTCCATATGCTTGCTCCCGGGTCATTGCTGTCAACCCCTACAGTAACGGTAAAATTGCGTTTCAAGGCTCTATAAAACCTTACCGTTTTTGTCGAATTCTCCTTTTTATGATATAATTAAAATATCCACAGTGAAAAACTAACACCGTTCACATGAGGAACCGAACAACTTTGACGTTTTAAACGAAACAAGTTTAGTTACTCTATCTAAACTTGGGAAATAAAATTGAAGGAGCTTAAAACTATGTCAGATCCCACCAAAAAACAAAAACTTCATGATAAAATCCAAGTAATTCAAGCACTTAATTATAAAAAACAAGGTTATACCGATATCAAGGTAAACAATGCTAATGCTCGCTCAGGCCAACCCAGGAAGGTCGGTAAATATACTCCGGATCTTTCAGCGACGATCAACAACCAGACTACGGTTTGCTTAATCGAAACCCATGAATCAATCATGGATATTCAAACGACCATCGATAAATGGCGGGAATTTGATCGCAGCGGTTTAGATTTTCATTTATTAATACCTCATAGTGATTTTAATTTGGCCAAAGAAATCGCCAGAAATAATGGGATATCCATCGATAAATACTGGTACAGTAATAATTACTGAAAAGCAAAAAAAATAATCCTCTTTCCCTTCATCAACCCTGAATAATAAAGGGGCCGTTACCAAGGACGGCCCCTTTTAAGTTTTATTCTTTAAGACCTCATTCATACTCCCGGAACGGAAACCGTCCAAATCCAATGTAACATATGGGTATCCGATTTCATGCAATTTCCGGCTGATTAATTCTCGGTTCTCCCAAGCCAAACCCAGATCGGTTTTAGCAACCTCGATCCTGGCCAGAGGAAAATGGTCCCGGACCCGGATCTCAGCCAAACCAAGGGAAGTTAAAAAGTTTTCCGCTAGGTCGATCCGTTTTAAAACCTCCGGGGTGATTCTAGTCCCATAAGGAACCCGTGAAGCCAGACAGGCATAAGCCGGTTTATCCCAAGTCGGCAACGCCATCTCTTTTGAAAAATCCCGGATCTCCTCTTTGGTCAAACCGGCTTCCTGTAACGGACTACGTACTCCTAATTCCACAGCGGCCCGGTGTCCGGGGCGATAGTCGGCTAAATCATCACTATTGGCTCCATCCAATAACACCCAATTAGGTTTGGCTGCGGCTATTTTTTGCAATTCTTGAAATAGGGCCTTTTTGCAGTAATAGCAACGTTCCGGAGGGTTAGCCGTAAACTTCGGCTCCTCAAATTCATTGGTCCTAATCACCAGATGGTTTATTCCATAACGGGCCGCCCATTCCTTGGCTTCGGAGAGTTGATGCTCAGGATAAGTAGGAGAAACAGCAGTTACTGCCAGTATCCGATCCCCCAAAACCTCCCGGGCAATAGCCGTCAAAAAAGTGCTGTCTACTCCTGCCGAATAAGCGATTACCGCACCAGGTAAAGATTGCAATAAACCCTTAAGCTTCAACAGTTTATTCAAAAATATTCCTCCACAGATCGCAACTTAGTTAAAGATCCTGAAATAACTCAGTTGACAAATACCGTTCACCCGTATCCGGCAGTAGCACTACAATGTTTTTCCCTTTATTTTCGGGACGTTTAGCCACTTCGGTAGCGGCAAAAGCTGCCGCGCCTGATGAGATTCCCACCAATAATCCTTCATCCTTAGCTAATTTCCGGGCAGTATCAAATGCTGATTCGTTTTTCACCTTGAATATTTCATCAACAACTGATTTATTAAAGACATCCGGTACAAAACCGGCTCCGATCCCTTGAAGCTTATGGGGTCCTTGGTTACCGCCAGATAATACCGGCGAATCAAAAGGTTCCACCGCAATTACTCGCGTTTGAGAGTTATATTTTTTTAGGACTTCGCCGACACCGGTGATCGTGCCCCCGGTACCTACCCCACCGACAAAAATATCGACTTGACCTTCGGTATCTCTCCAAATCTCTTCCGCAGTTGTCTGCCGGTGAATCTCCGGGTTAGCCGGATTTTTAAATTGCTGCGGGATAAAAGAGTTCGGAGCGGCAGCCGCCAATTCCTCGGCTTTCCTGATTGCCCCTTTCATGCCTTCAGCTCCCGGAGTTAAAACCAGCTCCGCGCCTAAAGCCTCTAACAGATTACGCCGTTCACTACTCATTGTTTCGGGCATCGTCAAAATCAATTTGTAACCACGGGCCGCCGCTACAAAAGCCAAAGCGATACCGGTATTACCGCTGGTAGGCTCGATAATAACCGTATCTTGCTTCAGCAATCCCTTTGCTTCAGCATCTTTGACCATTGCATAGCCAACCCGATCTTTCACGCTGCCTAACGGATTAAAATATTCCAGTTTAGCTATGACCTTGGCTTGAAGACCATTGGCCTTGTTATAATTGGATAATTCCAATAGCGGGGTGTTGCCGATTAACTCCGTTAAATCCTTGGCAATCTTTGTCATTGGATTCCCTCTCTTCCATATTCAATTATAATTCCATTATTCCTATTCATAAGCGACCTTAGCTATCATAAGTAACAAAAAAAATTGACAGTCAGTAAGCACCGTCAATTCTAAATCTTTAAATGGTCGGGGCGACAGGATTCGAACCTACGACCCCCTGCGCCCAAGGCAGGTGCGCTACCAAACTGCGCTACGCCCCGATATAATATCTTAATCGACGAAGATTAGTATACCTTAAAATTTAATTCCCGTCAAGAGAAGCCAAGCTATATATTTACCCTTTTCTCTATAAACTTTCTTTCAGATGCGTTCGTGGAACAAGGTCAACCCCTTTTGATCGATCGTGATGATCCCGTAAGTAACTCCCTGATAAGCTCGTTCCGGACAAAGGGTCCCGGGGTTAAATAGCCTGATTCCTTCCCATTCGGCATTCAAGGGAAGATGGGTATGACCAAAGACAACCAGATCCGCCCCTTTTTCCCTACCGGCCAACCCAATGGTGGTCAATCCATGTTTGACGCCATACCGGTGGCCATGGGTCAACATCACTTGATAGCTTTCGAGTTGGAAAAACTCTTCCACCGGATATTCCGAATAAAAGTCGCAGTTTCCGACGACTCCTTTGACTAGGACCTCAGAACAACATTTAGACCGGGCGATCTCCCGGTAACCGTCGCCGGTGAAAAGCAACCGGTCAATCGGCCCCATGGCCCTGACTGCCCGTTCCAGCCCGCCTAAATTCCCATGAATGTCTCCTACTACTCCGATCCGCATATTACCTCAAAATAAACAAAATAATAATTAAGATAACTCAAGCGAGAAGATACGTCAAAGCCTTTGCTATTCCTCTTCGCCTTTGCGCCTCTGCGGGCGATTAAGGAACTTCCCCTTGGTTCATAGTTCTTTTAACAAAGGAATCATTTTCTGAACCGCCCGGCCCCGGTGACTGAATCTATTCTTCTCTTCCCCGGTAAGCTCCGCCATGGTCTTACCAAGTTCGAGAATGAAAAAGACCGGATCATACCCGAACCCATGCTCGCCCCTGGGACTGTCCAGAACTACTCCTTCCACGGTCCCATCAACCTGTTCAATCCGGTGATTTCGAGGATCAACTAAGGCTAATGCAGACCGAAACCGGGCGGTCCTTTCTTCCAATGAAACCCCTTGCAACCTCTCCAACAAAAATAAGTAACGGTCCCGGTCGCTCCAACCCGGTTGCCCGTAACGGGCCGAATAAACACCCGGCTCTCGGTTTAAAGCGTCAACCTCCAAACCGGAGTCGTCGGCCAAAGTCAGCTCACCGGTATGATCAGCCACAAACCTTGCTTTGATCAAAGCATTCTCCGCAAAAGTGTTGCCGTCTTCTTCAATCTCCGAAATACCGGGATAATCAGTGAGCCCCACCAACTCGTAGGGCAGATCAGTTAAGAGTTCCCGAAGCTCCTCAATCTTACCCTTATTCGTTGACGCCAGGACGAGTTTTGGCAACGGACACCCCTCCGATCCGTCCGGCGATATTCGCGCCCAATGTTTCACGTTGGATCTCAATCAATTCCAAAATCCCTTTCTTAGCCAAACTCATTAAACCCGACATCTCATCCCAGGAAAACGGATCTCCTTCAGCAGTACCCTGGATCTCCACCAGTTTTTCGCTACCGGTCATTACTAGGTTCATGTCCACCGAGACCCGTGAGTCCTCGGCATAACAAAGGTCTAATAATTGAACACCGTCATAAATACCGACACTGGTGGCAGCTAAAAAATCATATAAAGGCAGTTTTTTATCAGCTGGAATCACCTTATTTAAGGCATCGGCCAAAGCCACGAAACTACCGGTGATCGCGGCAGTCCTAGTCCCCCCGTCCGCTTGGATCACATCACAATCAATCCAAATCGTCTTTTCCCCCAAAGCCGCTAAGTTAACCACCGCCCGGAGAGCCCGCCCGACTAAACGTTGGATTTCCTGGGTCCTCCCGGCAACCTTACCTCTGGAGGATTCCCTGATATTCCGCTGGGGAGTCGCTCTGGGAATCATCGCATATTCGGCGCTAATCCAACCCACACCCTGGCCTTTAAGCCATACCGGTACTTTGTCTTCAATCGTAGCCGTACAAATAACCTTGGTATTACCAACCTCGATTAATACCGACCCTTCAGCGTGGATAATGTAATTGCGATGGATCTTTACTTCCCGTAATTGGTCGACCTGACGGCCCTTGCTGCGTTGCATGTTTCTGCCTCCGTTTTCACTTTTATGTATAGCTGTTAATTAAAAAACAGGTCCTCCGACTCCACTACTCAAGCGTGCATATTCTTTCCTTCCCATCTGATAAAGGTCATTCCCGAGACTGTCAATGGCCACAATTACCGGCAGATCTCTTACCTCTAATCGATAGATAGCTTCCGGTCCCAAATCGGGGTAAGCCAATACTTCAGCCTTCACGATTGAATTGGCGATCAACGCTCCCGCTCCGCCTAAAGCCGCCCAGTAAACCGCTTGATATTTTACCATGGCGTCGATTACATCCTGAGAACGTTGTCCCTTACCGACCATACCCTTTAACCCCAGCTTTAAAAGGGCCGGTGTATAAGAGTCCATTCGGGAACTGGTAGTTGGCCCGGCGGAGCCGATAATTCTCCCCGGCATAGTCGGGCATGGACCAACATAATAAATGGTCTCTCCTTTTAGCTCCACCGGTAACTCGTTTCCTGCTTGGACAGCCGCAAACAACCGTTTATGGGCCGCGTCCCGCCCGGTCAACAAGGGTCCGTTCAGTAAAACCGACTCCCCTGCCCTCAATCCGGCTAAATCTTCAGCACTTAACGGTAATTGAATCCGCCTCTCCGCCATCTTCCGGTCCTTTCTACTACTGAGAAAATACTTTAAAACCCATTCTCCCGCTGAGGCGCAAATGCGCAGCGGAAAACCGATATAGGCTATCCTGAATTACCAACACCTCAGCGCCTCCGCGCCTCTGGGGGAGATAAAGTAGGCTTGCTTAACTTCTATTTTCATCCTTTAATGTGCCCCGGCGATATCTACTCATAGTTCCGCGCTTTTATGCCTAGTCACATGACACGAGATATTGACCGCTACCGGTAGGCCCGCGATATGGGTGGGATAAGGATTAATATGTACGGCCAAGGCAGTGTTTCTGCCACCTAGACCTTGAGGGCCGATTCCTAAATCATTAATCTCCTCCAACAACTCGGCTTCAAATTCCGCCCAAAAAGGGTCCGGGTTTTCCGTGCCTAGTTCTCTTAGGAGAGCCTTCTTAGCAAGTAAAGCCGCCATTTCCATGGTCCCGCCCACACCAACTCCGACCACCAACGGCGGGCAGGGATTGGCCCCGGCCAGACTTACCGTTTCAACGATAAACTGGCGGACCCCTTCTCGTCCCTGAGCCGGAGTGAGCATCCCCAAACGGCTTTGGTTTTCACTGCCGAAACCCTTAGGGGCCACCGTAATCCGGAAAGTAGCTCCGGAAACGATCTCAACCTGGACCACTGCCGGACAATTATCACCGCTATTGACCCGCTGCAAAGGATCGTTAACTACCGACTTGCGCAAGTAACCTTCACAGTAGCCGCGACGGACACCTTCATTGATAGCTTCTAAAAAATCGCCGCCCTTGATAATAACCTCTTGGCCATATTCGACAAAAACTACGGCCATTCCAGTATCCTGGCAAACGGGCAATCCTTCGGCGCGGGCGAGCTTAGCGTTGTCGATTATCCCCCGCAAACACTCCCGTCCTACCGGAGATTCCTCCCTTGCCAATGCTTTTTCTAGACTTCGGCTAATATCCTCGCCGAGATTAATATTTGATTCCCGGCATAGGTCAGCTACGACATTCGTAATCCGTTCGGCAGCAATCTCCCGCATGATAACCCCCGTTTTATTTCAGACACATGGGCTTTCCGCCATTATCACGATGATATTTTATACATTCGCAACAAACGCCATACCGTGAACAAGAGGTAGAAGAACAGGTACACTCTTTTTTATTCTGTTCTCTATTTGGACATGACATTTTGTTTCACTCCTTATCGAAACTATAGTAATTCCCATCAACCCACGATTCATTATTCGTTAATATTCCAACAGTTCCCTTCTAAAACCGTATATTATTTAAAAAATTAATAATCCGGTTCATAGATCCGCCCCAGCCCGATGAATTAGGATTCTGCAGGAAAAATTAGGAATATAGGCGAATATGGTTACTAAATTGCCAGATGAACAATTTAAATGGAGGCAAAAAAAATTGGAACTATCTTTTGGGGAATACAAAATTAGCACTGATAAAGAACTGATTTCAATGGATCGGCTTGCCGAATTATTGCATCAAACCTATTGGGCGCACAGCCGCAGTAAAGAAACGATTGAAACCTCACTTAAAAATTCCCTCTGTTTCGGTGTATATCACCATGACACAATGGTCGGTTTTGCCCGGGTTGTTACGGATCATGCCACCATGTACTGGCTCTGCGATGTGATTGTCGATCCGGAGTACCGGGGCCAGGGATTGGGTAAAAAGTTAATCGAGTCCGTCGCTGAAACGGATGAATTACAAGGAATGCTCGGTGTCTTAGCCACCCGCGACGCCCATGGATTATATGAGAAATACGGTTTCCAAAAAACAGCGGGTAACTTTATGCGGCGGAGCGCTAAAAGATGATTATCCCCAATAATATTTTATAAGTCGCTGATCTTCAACCCATTATCTTTCTTCAGCAAATCGATTATTTTCTTCGCCCGCTCCATATGTCCTTCCAAGTATTCAATGTATCGGTCCGTGAAATAGCTAATCTCCGACTCGCTCGCCTTCAAAGATAACAACTTGGACGGCTTTCCAGACAAGTTCTCTTCATTTCCAAAGACATTCAATAAGGAGGCTATACTATAACCGCTTTTCCTTAAGAGATTGATAACCATTAATTTTTCCATGTCCCATTCGGAAAACCTTACTTTCCCTTGGACATTTTTAAAAACAGAATAAAGTCCGTTCCGTTCCCAGGTCCTTAAGGTATCAATTGTCAAACCCAAGGCTTCCCCAGCCTTCTTCCTGGTTTCGGATACTGTTTTGTCCTTGCTTCCCGGCTTGTTTTCAAACCATCTATCCAGCACTTCCATAGCCTCAGTGGCCTTTCTTAATTCAGCCTCAACCCCTGTTAAGTACTCTCGGGCCAATTTCATGGAAGCTTTCAAGTTTCCGGCGGCAAACTCCTTAACTATCCCCTGGACAATACCATAATCAATCGGATAAGGCCCGGGCAGCGCCACCCGAGCCAATCCCATCTGCCGCAAGTGCTCTTCGTTGAATCTCCGGTAATTGTTCCGGCCACGTTCAGCTTGGGATAGATATCCCCATTTTTCATAAAGCCGGATCGTATTAGGGTGGACACCGCAGAGATCCGCGATTTGCTTAGTTGAATAAGTTCTAACCTTCATTTTTGATCCCATTCTTTAATTATTGAACCGGTTAATTTTCTTTATTAAAATATAGGGTTCTCCCTCATATCTAAAAAACCTCCAAACTAAAGGCTTTACCGGTTTGGTTCACTTTACTCATTCAATAACTTAATCAAATCTTTCAAAGCGCAAGCTATTTCAGATATCCGATTGAGATCCACCTTTTCAATACTATCCTTGGGCGTATGAGTAATCTCCGTGGTCAAATACATGAACTTTTCCGAAGTGATTGCCACAGCAGGTACCCCATACTGGATAAACCAACCATGGTCACTCTGATACCAGGGTTCGGCAGTTACAAATTGCTCACCGTTTCCAAAGGCTTTGGCCGCAGCTGATTTGATATTTTCATCACATTCCAGGCAGCAGTATGATGATTTACCATCGATATAGCCTGCGCCATCAAGGTTCACTGCTAATACTACCCGGTCGATTTGTTCACGATTGCTTGCGATATAATTCATCTGTCCCGGTGCGGCGTAATAATCCTCCCCATTGACGGCTAATAATTCAATCCCGTATTGCCCCTTATATCCTTTCAACATATCGGCCAAAGCAAGCAGAGCTACCACTCCCGTTCCATTGTCCAGCGCCCCCGGAGTATTTTTCTTGGCGTCATAGTGAGCGCAAAAGACAATTCTCCGCTGATCGATCCCCCCCTTGCTTCCGATTACATTAAACCCCTTAGCTGAGATCCGACGCGAATCAATCTTTAGATAAACTTGAGAACTATGGCTGGAGAGGAGCTTTTCCCCTTCTTCTTCGGTAAGGTAAACGGATGGTATATCCAAATCACCATCTTCAAACAGCGGGAAGGGATATTGCCCCCCGGCCAATTCCGGATTACGGCTTGTAATGGCTATTACGGCAAGGGGCTGCTTCCGATCTAGAGCCCGAAGAATTCGTTTGTGCTCATCAGGGTTATAAAACTCAAAATTTCTAGGCGCTATCTGCTCCCGGCATAACTCGCCGTGGAATAAAGCAATTTTACCCGTAAAATCTTTATTTTCCAGTTCATCGATGTTTGCCGCAGTGACCAAAAAACTTTCAAGCTCACAGGAAGGCGAGTAAGGACTGATAAAAGCCTCAACGGGGCTGTTGCCGGTTCTCAAAACGATCTCCCCATGTTCCCAATCGATACAGTCAAATTCAGGCATCGTCACTTGAAAGCCTGCTTGCGCCATCCTCCCCGCCAGATACTCCCCGACATCCCGGTTTCCCTGGCTACCGACGTGGCGGTTGCCGGTATTGACGCAAATTTCAATTAAATCGGTTTTGATCTGCCTTAACATCATTTCTTTCTCCATTGGCTTACCTCCAAATTTATCACTTATGATATTATTCTAAAGTTAGAAAACCGAGTGGTGTATTAATGGAGGGTTTGATTTTGTAATCCTTCGGCGCTCATCAAAAACGGAGAACCACTCACGTTACAAGCAATTCTCCGTCCTAAACCAAGGGATATTATTTTTATGTAATTATTTAGGCCAATACCCGCCATAAGGCCATCCTGCCCGAAAACTTTCAGGCGGTCCTAAGTAACTGGGTTTCAGCCCACCCGTATCCACCACTATTTTCTGCACTACCACAGTAGGATCAACCATCCAGAACTTGAGTACATGTTCTCCGGCAGTAACGTTGAAATTAGTAGCGGTAAGGTTCACATTATCCGAGGTATTCCTCTCCCAAGACTTATTCATCGGAATACCATTCAAAGTAGTAGTAATATTCACAATTTGGGGTTCCCCATCGTCGATTGAGACCGCGTATTTCAACCCATCCGTATATAAACAATTATTGCGCGGTGACAGGTATGACCAAACCGTGATTGGACCGTCTTTAAAGAGATTGATCTTATACTCCAGACGCGGGCTGTTGCCACCCGGTGTTTGTCTGGAAGCGTCTACCGGAAAAGGAGTCATACCTGAACCGGTCCGGCCGATATCGGGAATCCGCTTCCAATAAATCTCCCTAGTGTTCACCATCCGAGTATAGTGGTCGGCTTCCATGGAAATGTAACCGTTACTCTCGACAAACCCCTCCAATTGCCAGAAATTCTTGATCATTGGATTTTCCACAACTGCCTCGACTGTAACGCTTACCCCATTAGCTCCGGTCACAACGATTGAGGCCTTTGTGTTCCCTTTGGGAGCCCGGAACCAATCAACCCGGACCATAGCGCGGACTTCCTTTTCGACTAAACCCTGGTTGGGATAGACATAAATCCAGGGGACCTCCGACTCAATTTTATAGTTAAAGGGGTCACTACCACGGTTGAACACCTCAATGTATTGGGCCGGTTGAGTTTGGAACGGACCGAAAGTCGGTAGCACCGCTGGAGTTTCTTCCAGAGGCCAATATTGCTCCGAACCGTCAATCGCTACCCCCATTTCAGCTCCAGCCGGAACTGTTAGATACTCTAAGTAAGGCCAGATATAATCGGGATCAGCCACATAATTAGTCTCCGGTTGTTGCCAACTGGAATCAGGATAAGGGCCGCCATAAGCTAGATAGGGTTGTGTCTGCCACCCTTTCCACTTTCCCCCGGCCAAAGTGTTGTTATAATAGTCCTCCAAAGCTTTGGTCTCATCGAATTTCTGCTGAGCGACAGCTGCCAGATCACTGGTAGCGGCTCGTCCTTGAGCGAGATATAGTAAGTTTTTGAATCCGTTGAGACGGATTTCATACATCAAAGCGCTGGCTTTAACTTGGTAATAAACTAGTTCGTAGTAAGCATCCTGGATCTCGGCCGGTAGTTTCCGGCGGATTTGTTCCGCATCCTCAGCTAACTTGACCCATTGGGCCGTTACCAATTCCATCTCCCGATAATCAGTAAGGCTAAAGGGAGAACCGTCGGAATACACTACGGCAGCGCCGGGATTGACTGTAATATCAACATTGGGGTCTAGCGTAATCTTGCGATTAAGCAGTTCCGGTTTCCGATCCGATTGGAGCTTGGAATACTCATGCATGATATTCCCGATCTCCCTCCCATACCTGCGCCCAAATTGTTGCTCGGCCCATTTTCGTTCCCACTCGGGAATCCGTTCGACCGGAAGATTCTCCGGATTCCAGGCGTAGTCCAGGAAAAACTCCAAAGGTAATTCCCCGTTTTTCATGTCACCGACATTCACAATCCAGATCCGATCTACACCGTAGCAGTAAGCCAAATGCATTTGTTCCCAAACATTTGGGAGCAGATTAGTATCGACCCATTTGTAGTTGCGCCCTCCACCTACATAGTCAAAATGATAATAGATTCCATATCCGCCGGCCCGATCCGGCAAACTTTGGTCCGGCAGTTTACGGTTATTACCCCAGTTATCATCACACCACATTACCGTCACATCCTCCGGGACCCGCAAACCAGCATCCCACCAGTCTTGAACTTCTTTATATAAAGTCCATACTTGTGGGGTTTCAGCCGGATCTTTCCCGGTAACTTCAGTGATGATCTCCCGTTGGGCGCCGATAAAACTATTGACCAAAGGTATACCGTCTTCCGGCGGAAGGCTTACGTCCCCAGGACCCCGCATACCGATGGTCACAATACCTTCGAAATCTTCATCCACCATCCGCTGAATACCCTCTCGCCAATAGGCCTTTAGAGCATCGGCATTCATACTATACCGCCATTGCCCATTACCACCAAAGGGATCACCGACAATGTTACCGGAGGAATCCCTTATAACATGGCGGTTCCACTCTTCAATCCCCCGCATCATCGGGGCCTCATGGGAAGTACCCATCACAATTCCATATAATTTTGCCGTAGCGTGGTTCTCCGGATCATCTTCGGCAAAAGCTCTCCCCCATACCGCCGGCCACAAATAATTGGCCTTCAGCCGGAGAGTGACCTCGAAAATTTTCTCCCAATAATGGTGATTCAAACCACCCTCATATCCCGGAGCCAAACCAGGTCCGAAATACCAAGGCGCCCAAGTACCGGTTTGTGGATTCTCATCATTGATGAAGAAGCCGCGATACTTGACTGCCGGTTCACCCATGCTGTGGCGACCGGGAAGTATGTAGAGAGCGCTTTCTTGACGCGGTGGAACATCGGCCCACCAATACCAAGGGGAAACACCAATTTGTTTCGAAAGATCATATACTCCAAAGATAGTTCCCCGCTGATCGCTTCCGGCTATTACCAAAGCCCGGCGGATACCTGGTAATGGTTTTTCAATCACCTGAGTCAGCCAAGTCTCCCATTTACCTGCAATACCTTTCACATTAAGCTTCTTAGCAGCTATTAAACCATCAATCAACGGACTCTTACCGATGGTCCCAATCAATACAACCTCTTTAGTGTCAGGTGTTTGGTCCATCGCGATATTAGTCTCCACTCCGGTGACCCGGTTAATGTCCCCTTTAAGGTCGCTCACCACCCGCACTACTCCAGGGTAATCCTCAGAGTTAACCACCAGCGGCGCAGCTTTACCATTGTCTACCAGACAAAACCGTCCCGGCCCTGGACTCGACGTCACATAATCATCAAGAACGGGATACTTACATCGATCACGATGAGACCAAGGATCAACTCCACCCCGCTTCATCAGCAGACGGGTATCAAAATTTCCCTGATTATCAAAACACGCGGAGGATATTCCCGACCAACCTATAATCATCATTAGTGTTAGCCCCAGAAGAACATGTAATGTTTTTTTCATGCCTAAACCTCCTTTTTTTGTATATAGCGGATCTTAGTAAGTTTAACTACCGGAAAGCATCTGATCTTATTAAATACACCTCCTCTCAAGCATCAAGCTATATATGGAAATGATTCAACAAAATGGATAATAGGGAAAAATATTCTCCATCTTTTTTAGATCTCCTTCAATTTCCAAAATATTATTTTTTGTTTTAGTTAATCAACTAGATATCTCATTGATAATAATTAACCCGCCTCCGGCAAGCCTGTTTCTTAACATTCCTAATTGGTTACTGGTCGGCGGCAAGCTAAATACCAATAATATTAGCAGGAATAATTATCTAATTTAAGAATCTATACGTGAAAACCAATAACCAACCGGACTCAATTTTACAAAAATCGTCTACAATATCACTGATAAGGGTAAGTGTAAAACATTGATGAAATCTTTTAAACAGCTTTATCAAAGGTTACCCCCGGAGTTAACCGCAACCTTGTCCGCCCAATATCAACCCAGGATCTATGAACGGATCCTTTCCGGGTTCATGGTTGAGCGCCCGGTAACCTTACGAGTCAACCGGCTTAAAACCGACATTCGCCGGGTAATGGAGATCTTTCGGGGCCAAAACTTCAAACACCAGCGGGTTGATTGGTATGAGGACGCCTTAATCATTCAAAATAAGAGGGAAAAAGGCTTTGAAACTCATCCGCTTTTTCAGAAAGGCCATATCTATTTGCAAAGCCTTTCCAGTATGATCCCACCCCTTGTCCTTAACCCTAAACCAGGTATGAAGATTCTTGACCTTACCGCCGCGCCGGGTAGCAAAACCACTCAACTAGCGGCTCTCATGAACAATGAAGGTTATCTTTTAGCCAATGAGCTAAACCCCATCCGGGCCGAACGTTTAAAATTTAATATCGAACGTCAAGGCGCAACTATCGTAGAGGTTAGGGTGGGAGATGGCAAACGTCCGGATCCCAATTGGACTGGGTTCTTCGATGGGGTTTTACTCGATGCTCCCTGTAGCGGAGTTGGATTAATAGCGGTGGCTAATTCTCAAACCTATCGCGGCTGGTCCCTTAAGACCGTCAACAAATTAGTCAAAGAACAACGGAAATTGTTTGCTACAGCTTTTCAAGCTTTGAAACCGGGAGGATTATTAGTCTATTCAACCTGTACCTTAATGAATGAAGAAAATGAGGGAATTATCAATTGGGCGCTGGAAAGATACCCTACTCAAATCACCCCGGAAAAAATCGATTTAGTAATACCTAACGCCACTACCCAGCCTGCCCCTTATAATAACCAAAATAACTCCGGTTTGATCATAATACCCTCTGAATTGTATGAAGGATTTTTCATTACTAAACTCCGCAAAGGCTAGGTCTTACCGGTCAAATACCAAGAATATTAGTTACCGCTAATTCTAAAGAAAAAAGTCCCCGGACCCAGGTCCCGGGGACTTTTGTTTTTCAACTTTCAACTTTCAACTTTCAACTTTCAACTTTCAACTTTTTAGCTTAGATTTGCTCCGCAAGATCCCCTAACAATAATCTCCGTCTCAAAAATAATCTTTTTCGCCGTTGGAACTTTACCGCCCATTAATAAAAACAATTGGTCTACCGCCGCCTCCCCTAATAAATTAATGGGCTGACTAACTGCGGTAATTCCCGGCACAAAACATTCAAAAAGCGGATGATCATCAAAAGAAGCCAAAGCCAAATCATCCGGCATTCTGATCTTTTCCTCTTTAAATACTTTTAAGACCCCGCCTACCAAATCACCGGCAGCGGCAAAAATAGCCGTTATTCCGGCTTTATTATGGATTATCTCCTTACAAGTTAGAGCGGCTTTTTCCGTCCAATACGGACAATAATATATGTGTTCTGGATTTAAACCCGCCTCCGTCATCGCTTGGGTAAAACCTTTGACCCTGTCTCGAACACTGGGATAGGTTTCAGGTCCGGTCAACATCGCAATATTCTTATGGCCAAGTTTAATTAAGTGCTCCGTCATTTTTCGAGCACCGCCCACATTGTCCACATCCACATAGTAATGGGAAATATCCGGGCCTTTACCTACCATTACAAAAGGAAAGTTCTTAAACATCAACTCCACCAACTGCTCATCTCCGAACTGTTCGGCGCCGATCACCAGACCATCAACGCGTTTTCCCCTTAATATGGTACGGTAGGCCGAATCCACATCTTCCTCGGAACGGGCGGTGGAAAGCAGAATATTATAATCATTGGCAGCGGCCTTCTCGGTTACGGCAGTAAGTAAAGCCGGCCAATAGGCGCTGGACATGGAATAATTACCGGTATGGGGAATAATCACTCCGATATTATTGGATCTTTTAACGGCCAATCCCCGTGCCGAAGCGTTCGGTTGATAGTCAAGTTCTTTAATGAGTTTTAAAATCCGTCTCCGGGTCTCTTCGCCCACTCCGGGTTCACCATTAATCACCCTCGAAACTGTGCCTTTGGAGACATTACCCAACTCCGCTATGTCTTTGATGGTAATGGCCATCAGTTACACCTCTGCAAAACATTATCAGGTCATCCGAAGATCCGGTTCAAACCTGTTGTATAAAAATCTTACAATAAGACCCAAAACCCCCATGACCATGAATATTATTATAACAGATATTTGATTATTGGGATCTTTTTTTAAACCACATCCGGCAAACCTATAAAGTTTTCTAGGCGCTATGAGGTGGGCGACTACTCCAGAGGAAAACTGATATAGGCTATCCTGAATTACCAACACCTCAGGTCATAGCTGTTTTGACCTAAAGTTTATTTATTTTTAGGGCTAAATCTTTTTTGAACTTCGGTAATTGTAATTGGAAGTTTCCTTTATCTACCTGCTGGAGACTGCTTTTTATTATATTTCCCTTAATGGTATCCCAGATCTCAACTTGATATTCTCCGGGGATAAGTCCCGGGACTTCGATTGTCCCACTGACTTTCGGAAATTTCACCCAGGAGTTACCTACCTTTCGGGCGGCATTTTCCTTGGTGTAAGGCCTCCCCCGCAAAAAACCGGCTAACTCCTTCTAACTCCTTTAAAATGATAGTAAAGGTTATTCGGTTCAATAAAAGTATCCCACCACCAAAGCATGGCGGTACCAGCGGAGCCGGTAAAGATTCCGGCCCATAAACCCTCATGAAAATGAATCCCCTGAGGATCGTTTACAATGGATTGGAGCCCGTATTCACCAATTAAAATCGGTTTTGAAGAAAATTTCCGTAGATCGGAAATTGTTTGCCACCATGCTTTGCTCCAGTTAAATTGGTTATACTGATGAATTTGAAGATAATCCACCGCAGTCGTGGTCCACTCCGGTTCGTCTCCCCGATAGGAACTGCTATAACTATTGCTAACCAACCGGTCATAGGGATCAATAATCTTTAAATAGTTATTCATCTCTTCCATCCATGGTGAAAGAATCGAACCGTCCCCTAATCCCGCCGTTAAATTAACTTCATTAAACCATTCCCAAGAAAACAAGTTCACGCTATATCCCCAACGGGCTACAATATACCTTAACCTTCGTTTAAAAAGCTCCTTAGCCCGTGGATCGGTCAGAAACTCGACCGGTTCCTTTAAGAAACCACCATTCTTGATATTATAAGGATTATCTTCCCATTCCGCATTAGTATTCGTGCTAAACTGGCCGTGATTGGCCAAACATAACATCAAGTAAATATCATGTTTTTCCGCCAGTTCAAATAGATAATCCAGTTGCCAAGCCTGTAACTGCCGGTTATGATATCTACCAAGCCCGGTATCTTTCCATTCCGGAGCAAACCCCCAAGGCGCCAACCAAATCCGGGCATAATTCGAGCCATTGGCAGCCATTTGGGAAAACCATTTTTCATAAGCCACCATCCCCCGCTCATCGTACCAGGCGACATTGGACCCAATCGGTAAATATTGTTGAGCGTTATCAAAACAAAAATAACCGTTATCACCGGGCGCCACTCTGATGAATCCAGAACGTTCCCCTGATTGAACCGTGAAAGTCACCGGATCAATTGCAAATTTCTCACCACCATATTCCGCTATTATTCGATAACTCCATTCACCAGGTTGAGTTGGTGTAAACCGCACTCTCCATTCGGCGCCGTCCACAGGATGATAGCTTTCTTTACCCTTCTTAACCACCCGCGAA
>JAAYEK010000210.1 GCA_012728785.1 Bacillota bacterium
GTTTGGGGATTCGCTTGATAAGTGGGCTGGGGAAGATCCCAAGAAAATAGAGTTTGCAAATAGTATTAAAAGAATGGCGGTTGCGGTTGGTACAGGAAAAGATCCGGGAGAAGCGGCGGGGTATGGAGCGGTTAATTCGTTTGCAAAGAACGTAATGAAAGATAAATCAACTGCTGAACAGGAAAAATTAGCTGCGAAAATTAAAGAAATTATGGATTTAGATTTAAAAAACCCTGTTATTGAGGTGGGTTACAGATCACTTGGATTAACTAATCATTCATTAATCATCATATCAAGTGATAATCAGAAGCCAATTGTATTGGAAGGAATGCCTGAAGATCAAATTGGAGGTATTAAGGCTCGTACAGCAGGTGGCGGCGGAGTTGGCTATGGTAATCTTATAAAGCAAGTTGTATCTGTTCCTAACAAAATCAAACTGTCTGATCGACAAATTGTTTCAACTCCAAAGGGGATGACAAGAGAAGAATTTGCGAAAAACTTACTAATTGGCAACTTGCTCTATGATAATAATGCATTATATGTGGACATTCCAGAGCTTTCTCCGATTGGTGCAAACAGTAACTCGTTCGTTGGTAGTTTACTTAGATTGGCTGGCTCAGATTTTAAGCCAAACCGATCTTGTTGGGGATGGGAAAGAGACATATGGCAATGAACTTGAGAGGAAAGAGAAAATGAAAAATGGAGTCATATTTGTGATTATATTATTTTTTGTAGCTTTAGCTCTATTGGGAATCTTATTAATCAGCAAAACACTTACTGCATCTAATTCAAAGGATGATCCCCGATATGATCCTAAGCGCTGGCACTTAGGAACTGTTGAGATTGTTGATGAATTGCCATTATTGGATGAACCGTATCAAAAGAAACTTACTTTTATCAGTAAGAACTCCACCGATAATTTTGAATTGCGATTCTTTTACGATATGGAGGTAGGTTATGGTTCTGAAATACCCAAAAAAATTCTCCAATCTTTATTGGGTTATTCGTTAGACTTGTATGATATGCAGTCCCAAAAAGTAATAGCTAGTGATAAAGTGATAAGTGTGTCTTTTAAGGAAGATAAACATAGTATTAATTATAACGTTCCGTTTTCGATGTGGCTATTATCAGGTATTAAGGTTAAAAGAAATCACCAGTATCAAATAGTAGTCAATATGCCCAGTAAAAAGGATACCGATAGTATATTGGCGCATCCCATACTGGTGGGGGGTGCGGGTTTACTGCCGTCTTTATAGATAGTATGGATTTTATTTGAGCCTATTTTTCCTTCTTGGTAGCCATAGACTGCAAAGAGCGCAGACTATGGCTTTTTCTATATCAAACCCATTGAAAGATCGGCAACCGTCTTTTACTGAAAGCAAAAAATTCGGGAAAAAGACCGTTGCCGTCTTTGTTTCGGGTCAATTATTGTAGATTATCCCCACATAAACCGCTTGGTTGAAACTATCGATTCCTTGAAGAACTCAACCAAGTATCGTTATGACCCGGTGGGAAACAAAAGCTGGACTCGGGACCGGCGGGGGACGGAGTGGAATTATCAATATTATGACAATAACTTGCTGAAACGGGCTGAGGCGACCGGCGTCGACGGGACCACCTATTGGGTGGAGTATACCTATGACCAAGCCGGAAACAGACAAACGGTGAAGGATTCGGGGAATGAGATCAAATACAACTTTGAAGGCGATATTTACCGGCCCGATCCCTTGAACCGGATCAATAACATCTACCGGAGTTTCGACGGAGCAAGTTATGGGACCACTTATCGTTACAATCCGGCGGGTCTGGTTACGGGGATCAAATATCCGGAAGCCACCGGTTGGGTGGAATACCAATATAATGATCTGAACCAGTTGGCCGAAGTCACCGGGTTTACCGCACCCCAAGGGATTTCCTACCATGACGACGGCGCTTTGAAGGGCATCAACTATGCCAATGGGGCCAAGGCGGTTTACAACTA
>JAAYEK010000211.1 GCA_012728785.1 Bacillota bacterium
AACACGGATTGAAATTGAAATTAGAAACGGCGGCCGTCAATTAATTCGGGTTAGCGATGATGGCTGTGGAATGGATCGTGAAGATGCTGTTTTAGCCATAGAACGTCATACTACCAGCAAAATTAATACTGCTGAAGACTTGTTGGCATTAGATACCTTAGGTTTTCGAGGCGAAGCTTTAGCTACGATTGCGGCAGTATCTCAATTTGAATTGACCACTAAAGCGAAAGGAGAGGATTTTGCTACTCAAATCGAAGTTAAAGGTGGTCTAATTCAAAAAGTAAAAGATGTTGGCGCTCCCGATGGTACTACCGTGAAAGTACAAGAACTTTTCTTCAATACCCCGGCCCGTCTGAAATATTTGAAAACTATTCCTACGGAGACTACTTATATAGGAGAGATCATCTCTAGGCTGGCTTTGAGCTATCCGGAAATTAGTTTCCGACTTCAGCACCACGAATATGAACTTTTATTCACTCCTGGAAAAGGCGATCTTTATGAAACCATAATTGCGGTTTTTGGGGCTGAAACTGCCAAAGATATGATTCCAGTAAGCTATCAAGAGAATTCTTTCAAAATAAGTGGTTATATCGGCAAACCTTCGATAGCCAAAAACAATCGGGGCAATGAGATCTTCTTTGTTAACCACCGTTATTTCCATAGCCGAACTTTGAGCGCCGCAGTGGAAAAAGCTTTTCATACCTTACTGCCGATTGCCAGGTATCCTTTTGTGATATTGTTTTTGGAGATTGATCCGCAATCAGTCGATGTGAATGTCCATCCAACTAAAATGGAGGTCCGTTTTTCCAATGATTCGGACTTATTTAAAGCTTTTTACCATTCAATCCGGAAAACTTTGACCGATAATTCACTGATCTCGGAGTGGATTGCTCCTGAGGAAGACCTTTTTGCTTTAAAATATCAATCTTCTAATCAAGTGACAAATAAGGGATTAAACCAGCCGGCAGCTAATTTAGCCATTGATTATCACGCAACGAACCCAAGCCCGACGGCAGAAGTATCGGCCGTCAGAGAAACGTCGATACCTATCAATGAATATCAAGCGGCTGCAACTGTTCCAAAATCAAGTGAATCCCTATCAACTCAAGATTTTTATGTTTTTCCCAAAGCAGTCCAAAAAACTTATATTATCGCTCAAGATGAAAAGGGATTGTTGTTCATCGACCAACATGCCGCTCACGAACGAATTCTGTTTGAACGTTATATGAACCGCACCAATGAATTTCTTGGCTCACAATCATTATTAATCCCGGAAACGGTTAACCTAAACTATGCTCAGTTTAAAGTGGTTTCCGATCGTTTGCCCTTATTTGCGGATCTTGGTTTTGAGATCGAAACCTTTGGAGGCCAAACCATTATTTTGAGAAGTGCTCCTTTAACTTTGGTAAATTTGGACTATCAACAAATTATCATCGACCTAATTGACCAATTTATTAATTTTGAAACTTTCAAAGATCCGGCTGAGATTAAAGAAGCTTTCATTACTACTATGGCTTGTCGCACTGCCATCAAAGCGGGAGATAATCTTAATCATTTAGAGATGGAAGCGTTAGTTAAAGACCTATTTAAATGTGAAAATTCATACACCTGCCCTCATGGCCGTCCTACGGTTTTTCGGATCAGCCATGAAGAAATGGCTAAGAAGTTTTTAAGGCGTTAGCGATGAACCCTTTAATAATTCTTACGGGACCGACCGCGGTTGGTAAAACCGAATTGTCCCTCGAATTAGCCCAACGAGTTAATGCTGAAATTGTATCTGCCGACTCAATGCAAGTATATAAGTATATGGATATTGGAACAGCTAAACCTAGTTTGAAAGAGAGAGAGTCTGTCCCGCATCATCTGCTTGATCTGGTTAGACCCGATCAAGATTTTTCTGTGGCTGATTATCAAAGACATTTTCAACAGACGGTAAATTCGATTTATGATAGAGGGAAGTTGCCATTATTAACCGGTGGAACTGGGCTTTATATTCGGGCTTGCATCCAAGGGTTTGATTTGGAGCCCGGTGGGCCATTGCCTTCATTGCGCCGGGAACTTAAGGAACAGATCGAAGAATATGGCCCCCAATATTTGTATCAACGATTACTTACTGTCGATCCGGAAGCTGCTGAGAAAATTCATCCGAATGATCAGCGTCGGGTAATTCGGGCGTTGGAAGTCTTTCTAAGTACTGGAGCGCCCATTTCCAAACTGCAACGTAATCGCAGCAGTAACTATCAATTTAAGTTAATCTATATTTTTTTAAATCGGGACCGGGATGAATTATACCGCCGGATTGAGGATAGAGTAGAGCAAATGATCGAAGCCGGTCTGGTTGAAGAGGTAAATTCTTTAATAAAGAAGGGTTTTTCTCCCCAATTAAAACCAATGCAAAGTTTGGGGTATAAACAGATAAGTAACTATCTTTTTCAAAATTTTTCGTTAGAAGAAGCAATCACTTCAATAAAACAGGAGACACGGCGCTATGCAAAACGCCAGTTGACATGGTTTCGGAGAGAACCGATCGATTATGCCGTCACAATTACCGGAGACAGTCAGGAATTTTTTGGTGATATTTTAAACTATATTGAAGGTAGATTAGGTAACGATGTCGAATAAGATAAGGCGATCAGTTTCTTGGGTGGAGGTAGAATAATGAACAAACAAATCATTAATTTGCAAGATGCTTTTTTAAACCAGGTTCGCAAAGAAGGAATTGCGGTCACCATTTATTTGGTTAATGGTTTTCAATTACGTGGCGTTGTCAAGGGTTTTGATAATTTCACAATCATTATGGACAGTGAAGGCAAACAACAAATGGTGTATAAACATGCCATTTCCACTATCATTCCCGCCCGGCCGTTACCCGAATTGTCTCAGGGTGAAAAGAGGGAAGAATAAAGACCCAAAATAGGGTCTTTTTGCTCATTTATTTTTTTGTTTTATTAAGTTGTTCAAGTTCAAATGATTGGACATATTTTTTTCGTCCAATCATTGATAATTATATTTACTTTTTGATTACTATATAGGAGTTGCAACTATGAAGTTTACTAAAATGCATGGTCTCGGAAATGATTATATTTATATTAACTGTTTTGAGGAAAATGTTGCAGACCCTGAACAATTGGCGATTGCCGTTAGTGAACGGCATTTTGGGGTTGGTGGTGATGGTTTGGTTTTAATCCTACCTTCGCAAGTCGCTGATGCTAAAATGAGAATGTTTAACGCTGACGGTAGTGAAGCGGAAATGTGCGGTAATGCCATTCGTTGTGTAGGTAAGTTTATTTACGATCACCGGATCATCACGAAAGAAACTGTTACTATTGAAACTTTAGCGGGAATAAAGCAATTAAACCTTGATATTGAAAAAGGGATGGTTAATAAAGTTAAAGTTGATATGGGTGAACCAATTTTCCAAAGCGATCTGGTTCCGGTGAATGGAGCTTCAAGAATTATTGCTGGGGAACCAATAACGGTCAATGGCCATAATTATCAATTTACCGCTGTATCCATGGGTAATCCTCATTGTGTTATTTTTGTTCCGGATATCACCGACGCTATGGTATTGACTGATGGACCGGCCCTAGAAGTTCATTCTTTATTTCCCCGCAAGATCAATGTGGAGTTTGTCAAGGTCAATTCTAGGAAATCTTTAACGATGAGAGTCTGGGAAAGAGGCAGCGGCGAGACTATGGCTTGCGGCACCGGGGCATGTGCTTCGGTAGTGGCCGCTATTAGTAATAATCTTACCGATCGAGCGGTATCCGTTCAATTACTTGGTGGAGAACTTTTAATTGAATGGGAACCAATTTCCAATCATGTCTTTATGACCGGACCAGCAGTCACCGTTTTCGAGGGGGAACTAAAAAATCTACCAAATAGGCCTAAGTACTGATAAATTGACTTCGAAACAAGCTGAACCTTCAGGCGAGGCTTAGTTAAACAATGCTCTATAAGAAACGAGGCTATCTAATTGAAAATAGCAACCTTAGGTCCGCAAGGAACCTATTCCGAACAGGCTACTTTGGCTTTTGCCAAAAGAATTGGTTCCCCGGATACCGAGTTGGTTTTTACTACCATTAATAATTCTTTGCGATTAGTTCAAGATTATCAAGCCGACTATGCAGTGGTCCCAGTAGAAAATATGATTGACGGTTTGATCGGTGCTTCATTTGACGCATTAATTGAATTTCAGGATTTTGTAAAAGTGTGTGACGAAATTCATTTACCAATCAAGCATTGTTTAGGATCTGCTCCAGGCGTTAAGTGGGATCAGATAGAGCGGATTTATTCACACCCTTCAGCCCTTAACCAATGTCAAAGTCATCTTGAGAAACTATTTCCTCAAGCTTCATTGATTCCATTAATCTCAACTGCTGAAGCGGCAGCCCAGGTCTTACAGGATCAATCGAGGAAAACTGCTGCTATTTGCAGTCCTTTTGCTGCCCAAACAAATGGTTTGATCTGTTATGAAGGAGAGATTCAAGATTATCTTTTCAACGAAACCAGGTTTTTGGTTTGTTCTTTAACAGATTCAGCCCCTTCAGGTAATGATCGGACATTACTAGCGGTTCGTTATGGCGCAAACCGCCCTGGCCAACTATTTCAAACCGCTAAATACTTAGCCGACGCCATGGTGGATTTGACCTTTATTCAATCCAGACCATACAAAGTAAAACCTCAGGAATATGTTTTAATCTATGAATTTATCGGACATAAGGCCCAACCGGAGATTCAAAGCGCTTTACGAAATATTGAACTGCAAGTCCGCAATAATGGGGGATGGAAGAAGATTTTAGGCAGTTATCCAAAACGGGAGCCGGAAGAGAACTAATGAAACTATCAACAAAAGTATTAGAATTGATTGAAAAGGTTGAATCGGATTTAGAGAACGAATTCAAGAAAATTTCCCAAATTGCTTTTCATAATCAACAAATTATGCTTGATGCTTTTCAAACCGAAAAAATTGGTCCGCACCATTTTCAAGCCACCAACGGTTATGGTTATCACGATCTGGGTCGTGAAGCTTTGGAAAAATTATTTTCCAAGGTTTTTAAGTCGGAAGCTTCTTTAGTTAGGCAACAATTAGTTTCGGGAACTCATGCTATCGCTTGCGCTTTGTTGGGGAATCTGACCCCAAGTGACGAGTTAATTATTGCTTCGGATCATCCTTATGAAACCCTATTGGCCGTTTTAGGAATTGAAGCCAAATATCAACCGATGATTAGTATTACCGGTGGTTTTGGGGTTAAAATCATTCCCTTGTCCCAAGATGGGAGGTTGGATGTGAAGGGGATAGCTCAAGCATTGACATGCAAAACTAAAATTGTTTCTTTTCAGCGTTCCTGCGGCTATTCGGAACGTGATTCATTCAACATTGACCAACTACAAAAGGTTTTTAGTCAAATCAAAGAGCTGCGACCGGATCTAATTATTTTTGTTGACAATTGTTATGGTGAATTTGTTGAAAAAAAAGAACCTATTGAAATAGGAGCGGATCTAATTGCCGGTTCGCTAATAAAAAATCCTGGTGGTTGCTTAGCTCCTAGCGGCGGATATATTACCGGTCGTTCCGATCTGGTTGAAAAAGCGGCTGAGAGACTATATGCGCCAAAAATCGGATCATCCATCGGGCCTTCCTTGTTAGGTCTTCAACCTTTTTTTCAAGGTTTTTTTGAGGCGCCCCATCGGGTCGGCGAAATACTTAAAGGGACAGTGTTAGCAGCTGGATTGTTTCAATCAGGGGGATATCGGGTTTTACCGCTCCCGTCCGCTAAACGGGCTGATATTATTCAAAAGATTTATTTTGACAATGCTCCGGATTTGATCCGGTTTTGTCAGGCGGTTCAGGAGAATTCACCGATCGAGTCCTATTTAACGCCCGAACCTGCACCGATGCCTGGTTACCAACACCATGTCATAATGGGCGGAGGTTCATTCACCTCTGGTTCTACCAGTGAGTTTTCGGCCGATGCGCCATTAACCGAACCTTATATCGCCTATTTACAGGGGGGGTTATCATATACTCAGATTAGGCTATCATTAGCTAGGATTTATCAAAAATATTTAAATTAAGCTATACACTCAAATATTTGACTGTAGTAAAATAAAGTAAAATATAGAATAATTTAAATTTACATCTAAACAATATTTACTTTACTAACCAAAGAGGTTAAAAGACTTATTATGACTTATTGGAAAATCTCTTAAAAAAACAAGTGGATAATTTTATTTTAATGGCAGGAATAGCAAAGTAAAAGGTGAAATTATATTTAGTATTATTAATTGAAAGCCCTAAATGTCAAGTGTTGGTTATTATAACTCTTTTTTCACATTATACATATTATTATATAATAAATTTTATTAGGAACGGAGAAACAAGATGTTGGTCGAAATCATTATTAAGATTCTGTTTGCTTTACCAATGGGAATCTGGTTATATCGAGATTCAAAAGCCCGTGACTATTCCTGGATGCTCTGGACTTGTTCACCGATTATTCTTCTTTTAGCTCCATGGCCAGCCGCAATTGTTCTAGCTGTTATTTTGTTAGGAATCTATCTTGTTTTGCGTCCCGCCGGGGCTCTTTTGAGATGTCCCCATTGCAATAAAAAGGTTCATGAAATATTATTTGTTTGTCCATTTTGTCAAAAAAACGCCAAACATGAATGTTTGAATTGTCATGAACCGGTTCCATGGGAAGCTGAACAATGTCCATATTGTCAATCCAGAAATATTACCAAAGAATGAACAAAAGAGCCGCAAGGGGGCTATTCTAATGGTCCTGCAATCACAGCGGATTGATAACCTAATCGATTTTCTCGAACGAATAGAATCAACCGCCATTGAATCTCATGACCAGAATGAAGATAACCAAAATTTAGTCGAAGCTTTACGCCAGGAAGTTATTGAAGTCCTCAAAATGGCTTTTGCAGAAGGGGACCGAACTGTCCGGCGTAGCGCCGTATATGGTTTAAGTAAAATAGGTTTGGATAAATCAGTTCAATTTTTTATAGATGCTTTAAATGACCCCGATGAACACGTCCGGGGATGGGCTGCGGAAGCATTGGGCCGTATTAATGATCAACGTGCGATTTCACCATTAATAAAAGCCTTAGCTGATGAAAATCATTATGTATGTTTTAATGTTTCCGCTTCCTTAAAACATTTTCCTCCAAACCTAATCATTAAACCACTGATAAGGGGTTTATCCGATCCTAATTCGTTGATTAGGCGTAGAGCTGCTAAATTGTTAGGAGAATTAGGTGATACCAGGGTGACTGAGGCCCTAATATCCGCCTTAAAAGATGAAGATACTAATGTTAGATATGAAGCCGCTGAAGCGCTCCGTAAAATCAAAAATCCGGTCAGTATTTTATCTTTGATTTCAGCCCTTCATGATCCAAGTCACGATGTTCGGACCGTGGCCATTATGGCCTTAAATAGTTTTGGGGATGAACGGGCGATTGAACCCTTGGTTTCGATGATGATTGAACAAAAAGACCATCGTCATTTATGTATTGAAGCCCTGAAAAGTATCTGCGGAACTGATAATCTTGAACCTTTATTCGAATTGATCAGATCTTGTAAAAAAATGATTGTGGATACCTCTAATAATATTTTGGAGAAAGTATTTGATAAGAAATCAGATGATAATCCTGAAGGGAGTCATTTATGGGCAGCAACGGCTAATCAACATAAATAATGCCCATTTATTATTATGATTGATAAAATTCATATATTACTCACTAATGATGATGGGTTTCATGCTGATGGTTTACAAACTCTGTATACCAATTTAAAAGATGAATATCGGATCAGTATTGTTGCTCCCGACCGGGAACGCAGCGCTACCGGTCATGCCATTACCATGAACCAACCGCTGCGAGTTTTTGTCAGAGATGAACAGTTAAACCATTGGATGGTAGATGGCACTCCGGCGGACTGCGTCAAGTTAGCTGTGGAGTATATATTAAAGAATAATCCTCCTGATTTAATAATTTCTGGAATCAACCGTGGTCCAAATCTAGGGAATGATGTTCTGTACTCGGGAACGGTATCAGCTGCCCTCGAAGGTTTTTTTTGTCAGATACCTAGCATAGCTGTTTCTTTATCTGGTTATGGAAAATTAGATTTTTTTCCAGCCGCTGCTTTTATTAACGCAAAAGTCCAACTTCTGCGGGAGTTAGCCGAAAAAACAGTACTGAACATTAATTTCCCGGTCTTATCACAAGGCAAATTTTTAGGGGTAAAATTCACAAAACTAGGAAAGCGGATTTACCGAAATGTTTTTGAAGCAAGACAAGACCTACGGGGTCAAACTTACTTTTGGCTCGGTGGTGATTTGGTAGAAATGGAACAGCCGATGGATACCGATATTAAAGCAGTAGATGAAGGCTTCATCTCAATCACTCCTTTAAATCCCGACCTGACCAATTATGATTACCTTAATCAAAAATTAGCTAAACACGTTGAATCCCTTTCTGATTTGAGGAGTAGAGAACTGTAAGAATAGGAACCAAAAATTGGTATTATTTTCTTTGAAGTAATTTTAAGCTATTGGTAACAAATATAATAAAGAAAGAGGATTTAAACTAAGCGAAGCGAATCTTTTATTTAAGATACCATCTTTGGTAAGACAATAAAATAACTTTAGGGAGGGATTCCCCATGGTTCAAATTGCTACGGAAGATCTCTTACGAGCGTTGAAAAGGTGCAAAGGGATAGCCAAGCAAGAATTGTTAATCAAAGAGTCAACCCAGTTTAATGAGGCCAGGAAAGCACACGCTGAAGCAAGACGTGAGATTTATACCAAACTAATTGATTTGGTAGAAACGTCCGATATTGAAAATGCGTGTGCTTTTGCTTTCAAGGAGTATCAAAATTTATCGGAGTCCTGCACTGATGATCCAACTGAGAAAGGTCGATTTCAAGCCTTAGAAATGTTCTTTAATGTGTTGGGAATTAATCAAAACCAATTAAACGAGTTTATAACCAATCATATTGATATCTTTCAATTACTGAGCATGGATACTCAACCTTCCATAGACCTTTGTATGCAGTAATTGTTAAAGAAGCCACCTTAATTATTAAGGTGGCTTAATTTATTTTTCGGATTAAACCGACAACTTTACCCAAGACCTGAATATCAGTAGCTAGAATAGGAGCATATTTTTCATTTTCAGGTTGGAGTCTCACCTGGTTTGTTTCTTTATAAAATCTTTTTACAGTTGCCTCTTCACCAAGTAATGCTACAATAATATCGCCATTTCTGGCAGTCGGCTCCTTATTCACAATCACCATATCTCCGTCAAAAATTCCGGCATTAATCATACTATCGCCCCTTACTTTTAACATAAAAACATCTTCTGCTCTGGAAAAGTCTTTAGGAAGGGGAAAATACTCTTCCACATTTTGTTCGGCAAGTATTGGAGCGCCGGCGGTCACCGCCCCGACAATGGGAACGTATTGGAGATTATTAGCGTTATTAATAGGTCCAATGGGAGAGTCATTAGATAAAACTTCAATCGCTCTAGGTTTTGTCGGTTCGCGGCGTAAATAACCCATCTCCTCAAGTTTTTCTAAATGAGCATGCACTGATGAACTGGAGCTCAAACCGACCGCTTCGCCGATTTCACGGACTGAAGGCGGGTACCCCTTTTTTTGAACTTCCATGATGATATAGTTCAAAATTTCTTGCTGTCTAGTTGTCAAATCTTCCACAGCTAATCACCTCATTCCATTTTTATCATTATAACATAAGAGTTTTAAAAATACAAACATTTGTTCGCTTTTATTGTTGACATTGAACATATGTTCGTGTTATCATAATTATAAAGAACATTTGTTTGGGAATAGAAGGGGAGTGTAAGAAATGGTTTTTATCTATAAAGGTGTCAAGTTTCGCTGGTCAGTTAAGAAGTTCATCTTTAATTCTCTGGTTTGTATTGTAGTTTTAATAATTTTTGCGCTTTATTTGACTAATGATGTTAAAGCCGTTTCTGAAAATAAAGTAAGTACAGTTACTGTCCGACAAGGACAAACTCTTTGGTCTATCGCGCGTCAAATCGCTCCGGAACAAGACCCGCGTGATATTATTATGAAGATTAAACTTGATAACCATCTGCTAGACTCGGGTTTAGTAGCAGGTCAAATTTTGAAAATTTCCGAATGTGAATAATTAATGGAGCGTGTCAAAAAAATGAATATTGTTTTGACTGATAATCTTATTAACCAATTAAACCATACCGAAGAATACCGTCGTCAGGCTGAACTAATGTATTTAAAATCCTATGCGGTCTGGTTAGCTTTACGGGATAAAGCAGTATTGTCCAATGTTAAAAAGTTGGCTTAATATTTATTCGTTGGTTTGTCTGTTGCAAAAATAGCTTCATCGGTATAATTTAACAAATTATTAGATGCTGTACAAAATTTTTTTATTTTGCTACAGCTCTTTTTTGTTTAAAGCTCAAGATGTGAAGAGAAATGCTGAGATTTTAATTTCCATAACACCAGTTTTAATTTAACAAAAGAGACTGAAGAATATTAATTTCAGCTAAGAAATTTACTTGTTCCGATATTAATGATAAAATTAACATTAATGATAAGATAAAGAAAAACACTTACACTAATTAATGGAGGTTTATCATGAATCGTGAGGGATATTTAAGAAGGGTTATGATGTCACTTTTATGTTTAACGCTTTTTTTCACCGGCTCTATCTCATCATCCGCAGTTGAGACAACACCTGTGGAACAAAACGGGCATTTAAAAGTAATCGGTAACCAACTTTGTAATCAAGCCAATCAACCAATTCAGCTAAGAGGAATGAGTTCATATGGACTACAATGGGATAATGGCTCAAAATATATAAACTATGACTGCTTAAAATATCTTCGAGATAATTGGAACATCAATGTTTTTCGGTTGGCTATGTATACCCGTGAAGGAGGGTATATTGACGATCCGGCGGTATTGGATACGGTTAAAAAAGGAGTCGAGATCGCCCTCGAATTAGGTATTTATGCGATTATCGATTGGCATATTCTTTCTGATAATGATCCAAATCTACATAAAGCCGAAGCAGTGGAATTTTTTGAACAGATGTCCCTTCTGTACGGAAAATACCCAAATATAATCTATGAGATTTGTAATGAACCCCATGACGTATTCTGGTTTAAAGATATTAGACCTTATGCCGAATCAGTAATTGAGGCAATTAGAAAACATGATCAAAACAATATTATTATCATTGGGACCTCGTCTTATAGCCGTGACGTTGATATTGCTTCCGATAATCCGCTTTCAGGACATAATCTAATGTATGCCTCTCATTTTTATGCCGGGTCTCATGGTCAATCGGTGCGACAACAAATTGATTATGCCCGTAAAAATAATTGTGCTGTTTTTGTAAGCGAATGGGGGACCACTAACGCTTCAGGAAATGGCGAAATCTATCCCGAACTAGCTAAAATTTGGATTGATTATTTAAGTGAAAATAAAATTTCCTGGTGTAACTGGTCTTTAGGTGATAAGGATGAAAGTTCCGCTATTTTAACCCCAGGCGCAAACCCCAAGGGCAATTGGACCGATGCTGAATTAACGGAATCCGGGAAATTTATTAAAACTATTTTATCAACTAATCAGTGAATTTAATCTGAGTTATTATTAATGATTCATAGTAAAATGTATTTTCAACCCTATTAAAGGGCTGGAAAAAGCTTAGCTGTAATGAGTTAGCTATTAATCATAATAATTTTGAGTCGTATAATATACCTTATGTTAACTAAAAATATTGCTAGCCATTTTTTTAATTTAACAATAGAACAAGTCAATTAATAATAATAAAACTCACTCTCCCTTAATCATCTCAAGCTCCGGATAATCAAATTCTTCCTGAATAGCGGGCACATTTCGGTTGGAACTTCGCGAATTAATTAGCTTACTAATTGGATAGGCTCTCAATAAACTTTCAGCTAAAGGCTTAGTCAAAGCGGCAATTTCCTCCCTATCCAGTCTAGTCCTGATCCAATTCATCTCTTGCGCTCGTGGCAGGATCACCGGCATTCTTTTTTTAGTATTATGAATCTGCTCCATTAACGGATTGGCGTCGGTAGTCAAGATACTAAAAGTCTTTAATATCTCCCCCGTCGAAGGATGGGTCCACTCCTCCCAGATCCCGGCAAAGGAAAAAACGTTTTGGTCTTTATGAAAAATGAAATAAGGATATTTCTTACCGTTAAATTCCCGCCATTCGTAAAAACCATCCGTCGGAACCAAACAGCGCCGCTCTTTGATGGCGTTTCGGAAAGACGGTTTGACAAATACCGTATCGCTCCTAGCATTAAGAGTACGAGAACGTATCTCTAAGGCATCAGTATGAGTTTTAACCCAGGACGGAATGAGCCCCCAAGTGTAGCCTTGGAGTTGATCAGGTTGTTGATTTGTAATTATCGGCATTTTGGGAAATTCAAAACCGGAAGCGTAATACTTGGCTTCACTTAGCTCCGGTTCTAATTCAAATTCAAAATCCAGTTTAAGTTGATATCGGTTTTTCAAGCTTCTAGCGGTTTGACTTAGAGCATAAAAAAAGCACATCGGCTACACCCTTATCGTAATAATATCTTTCCACCGAGTTGTATAACATGGCGACAGTTTTTCTTGGCGGAGCTTCCATTTTCGGCCGGAACCTTGGACTGCTATTTTTAAAGTGTCCCGCCCGTATTTAGTGTTGATTCCATCCATTGTTTTCATGATGACCGCCTGTTTGTGGCGGTCCACATTATCGAATAAAGAGCCTTGGACTTGGTCCTCCGGCACAATATCCAGGACCAACACCCCGGCTTTTTTATAGCGGAACCCTCTTTGATAGATAGCCTTCAAGGCAAATAAAGCATATCGGATCAGTTCCATAGTGCTATTGGTCGCCACCGGCAGTTTACAGACGAAGTTCTTTTCATATTGAGGTTCGTCTGTCTTAAACCCATTGGTATGAATGAAAACCATCAACATCCCGGCGCAAGAATGCTGTTTTCTCAGTTTGGCCGCGCAGCGCGCCGCATAGGTGGCCACTGCTTCCCGGAGCAGCTCCAGTTCGGTTTGGGACTCCCCAAAAGAACGGGAAGTACAGATTACTTTCTTTGCTGCTGGTATTAATTCTAGCTCCAAGCAAGAAATCCCTTCCAACTCCTTCTTAACTCGAAGTCCGACAATGGTCATCCTCTTTTTGACCCAACTATCTTGTAATTGCGTAAAATCCCAAGCGGTTTTAATACCTAGGGATTTTAATAGTTTCGAGTATTGACGGCCGATTCCCCAGATATCCTCGACATTAAAGAGTTTAAGAGCCTCGTTAATTTTGGTTGGACTGTCTAGGACATAAATCCCTTGGTTTTCCGGAGTTTTTTTAGCGTAATAATTGGCAGTTTTCGCTAGTACCTTAGTAGGACCAATGCCTACGCTAACCGGGATTCCGATGTTTTTCAAAACAGTTCTTCTAATCTTGCGAGCATATTCCCGATAGTTAACCGGTAAACCGATCAAATTCAGAAAAGCTTCATCAATCGAATAAATCTCAAGCTCTGGAGTAAATTGCCCCAAGCTGCTCATTACCCGATGTGATAAATCGCCGTATAAAGCGTAATTGGAAGAGTAGACCGCCACATCGTTCTTTTGAAAAAACTCCGTTATTTGGAAGGCCGGAACTCCCATTTTGATGCCCAATGCTTTGGCTTCGTTGGACCGGGCAATAACACAGCCGTCGTTATTGGAAAGTACTACGACCGGCTTACCGTTTAAAGCGGGATTAAATACCCGTTCACAAGAGACATAAAAATTATTACAATCAACTAAGGCAAACATTTTAGTAGGCCTTCTTTATAATATAAGTAACGATTCCCCAAACCGTAAATTCGGTGTCTTCTTTGACCACAATTGGCTGATAATCCTGATTGGCAGGCATCAAGAGGAGCGTCTCACCTTCTCTTTTGATTCTCTTTAAAGTAAATTCACCATTAATAAAACAAACTGCTAAAGCATTATTCCGGTATGTTAATGATTTATCGATTACTAACAGATCGCCGTTGTCAACTCCGGCGTCTTTCATCGAAACTCCTTTTACTCGGCCATAAAAAGTAGAGCTGGGATTTTTAATCAGTTCCTTATTTAAATCAAGCATCGCCTCTAAATAATCTTCCGCCGGCGAGGGAAAACCCGCTACTATTTGGTCGCCTACATTTGGCAAGGTAAATTCGGACTCTTGATTTGGATGATAAATGCTTACACTCATGGTGTTTGACCTTCTTTTTGCAAACGTATGTTCGATTGATAGATTCATTATATCAGATTTTCTTAATTATAGCACTGAAAATTTCAGATATTTTCCTCGAAAATCTTATATAAAACTAAGGCGGTTTCTAATGGCGGCCGTGAGGGTAAAGTATGAATCTACAACCATGGGAGATTATTGCGGTTAAATCGGAGGCGGCGAAGAAAAGGCTGTTTCCTTTGGCCATTAATCAACCTAAAATAAATGAAGCTCCGGCTATTTTGACAATTCCCAAACACTTTATCCCGGACGGAATCGTAAAAAATATGCAGACTTTGTGAAAGAGTTATAACTACAACTATTTGGGAACAAATAGTTTATTGTTCTTCCGAAAAAGTCAATTTCAAAGTGAGTTTTCTTTTGCCACGAACAATAACTGTATTAACGGTGTCTCCTGCTTTATATGCTTTCTTAACCTCGTTTAAGTCCAACATTGTTTCAATTTTTTTACCTGCTAATCTAATCATGATATCTTGTTTGCGAATTCCGGCCTTGGCTGCGCCGCTTCCCCGTTCGACGTTTGCGATAAAGATACCTACCGGTAGCTTATAGTAATTAGCCATGGATTCAGTTATTTCGCGGCCACTAATTCCGATTAAGGGCCTGCCTTTAACATAACCATATTTAATCAATTGCTCAACAATGGGTTTAGCGTTATTAATCGGAATGGCAAAGCCAAGTCCCTCGACACCGGAAACCGATATTTTAATGGTGTTAATCCCAATGACCTTCCCTTCCAAATTAACCAGAGCCCCTCCGCTATTTCCTGGATTGATGGCGGCATCGGTTTGAATCAAATTAAGAGTCCGATCTTCAATTGAGATAGTCCGGTTTAAGGCGCTAATTACGCCAGCGGTTACCGACCCGGCAAATTCCAAACCTAAAGGATTACCAATGGCAATAGCCGGTTCTCCTACTTTGAGCTTGGAAGAATCACCCAATTTAGCAACAGTTAGATTTTTCAAATCAATCTTAATCACCGCTAAATCATTGAGAGGATCACCCCCAATAAATGTTGCGTTGGTCTGTCTTTGATCCGGTAAAAAGACTTCCAAGGTAACTTTTTTATGTTCTTTATTGCGAGGATCAGCATTACTAACCACATGATAATTGGTCATGATATACCCGTCTTTACTGATAATTACACCGGATCCTTCGGCCCTTGAAGTTTGACCTCGGGCTTCAAAGAACCGATCTAAAGTGGTGACAATCGTCATTCTAATACCAACCATTGAAGGCCCTGTTTTTTGAGCAATTTCCGCTATTGGTTTGGTATTTTCAACTAAGCCGGCTTTAATAAAATCTTGATTCCCGTTGCGAAGATTTGCTAAAACAAAACTACCAATCAATATTCCGGATACAATGATCATGATTGAGGATAATATGCTAATCTTCTTTGTCAAAAGTTTTTTAATCCGTTTTAGGCTTTGGCCTTCTTTATTCATCAATAATTCCTCCCGGCTCAACTCGTAATCAAAGACTTATCCCATCATTTTGTATATTTCCCAAAACATCGGGATTTATCACATACCTACCCGGGATCAAAAAACGAAGCTAGATTTAGCTAATCCGGCTTCGTTATAATCTTTATATTGTCCGATAAACTTAAATAGTTTTATTCTGCTTCAAAAGAATCCTCAGACTCATCTACTATTACTTCTTCATCTTCATAGACTTCATCTTCATAGACTTCTTCTTCATATTTAGACATTACCTGGTTAACAAAATAACTATCCTGATAGGGTAACTTCGAAACAATCGCTTCCATCTCTTCTCTTGAAGCGTTATTAACAGTTTTGCCTTTTTCCCGTAAAGCTTTTCTGAGTAGTACGGCGGTAACAACATCTTCTTTATCTTTTCGAATAAATTCCTTTTTAATCCATCCTTTTTTGGACCGCCCTTCTCCAGTGACCCTAATCCAAGCAGATTCATTTTCTTCTTCAACCGCGACAATATTCATCATCTCAAACTGATGATTGGATTCAGCCAGTAAATCAGGGCGTTTATAAATTTTCGTAGTCTTTTGAATAACTCCGACATAAGCACCGCCAACAATACACCAATTACTGGCATATCCTTTGGTACCGTCGGAAAGTTTTATTTTAATGTATTCAACTTTTGGATCCGCTTCGTCTTTTATGGGACTGCCCTCTAGCTTTACCGTTTCGCCTAAAGCTAAGGAAGAGATCCAATCACCTTTGGTGCTTGGTTCTTTACGTAGGGAAGTATTCTCGACTATACAGACACCTTGTTTAGAATAATCGTTTTTTCCCTCAAAACAACCTGTCAGACTAAACAAAACCATAACTACTAAAAAGCATAAGACTAACTGTTTAACTCTCATCATAGTACCACTCCTTTAAAAAGTAAACCTGGAAAGCACTTTTTATCCAGTTTGTTTTATATATTTACTTCTTTATTTTGGTATAAAATCCTTCATTTATGGGAAAATAATATAAACGTTTTTCTCTCTAAGAAGTGGAGGAACTTATAAAAAAACCCTCTATATTTTGATTAAAGAGGGTGTGGTGGTTTTGATTTTACTTTTGTTTAATCCAACTCATCATATCCCGAAGCTTTTTCCCAACCACTTCAATAGGGTGTTCGGCTTCAATTCGACGAATAGCATTAAATACCGGACGGTTAGCCTGGTTCTCAAGGAGCCATTTTTTAGCAAATAGACCGGTTTGAATTTCATGAAGCACTTTCTTCATTTCTTTTCTTGTTTCTTCATTGATAATTCGTTTTCCAATCATTAAATCGCCATATTCAGCAGTGTCGCTAATTGAATACCGCATTCTGGCGATACCGCCTTCATACATTAAGTCAACGATTAATTTGAGCTCATGTAAACATTCAAAATAAGCAATTTCAGGCTGATATCCGGCTTCAACCAGCGTATCAAAGCCAGCTTTGACTAGTTCGGCACAACCACCGCATAATACAGCTTGTTCGCCAAAAAGGTCGGTTTCGGTCTCTTCTTTAAAGGTAGTTTCCAAAACTCCGGCTCTTGTGCCGCCAATTCCTTTAGCATAGGCTAAGGCTATCTCCTTCGCTTTTCCGGAGGCATCCTGATGGACGGCGATCAAATTCGGTACTCCTCCGCCTTCGGTATAAACACGTCGTACTAAATGTCCAGGTCCTTTAGGAGCGACCATAATTACATCCACATCTTTAGGAGGAATGATTTGGAAGAAGTGAATGTTAAAACCATGAGCAAACATTAATACTTTTCCTGAGGTTAAGTATGGGGCAATCTCGTTTTTATATACACTAGCTTGTGTCTGATCCGGTAATAAAATCTGAATTACATCAGCCTCTTTTGCAGCATCGGCAACTGACATCGGTTTAAAACCATCATTGATCGCTGTTTGATAATTTTCGCTTCCAGGGCGTTGTGCCACAATTACGGATAAACCACTGTCACGAAGATTTAGAGCATGGGCATGTCCTTGGCTTCCATAACCAATAATTGCAATTTTCTTTCCTTGTAAGAGATTCAAGTTAGCGTCTTGATCATAATACATCTTAGCCATAAATAAAAACCTCCCAAATTAATTATAAATTATCAGGCATAATAATTATTATATAATAATATAACATAGAAAAATATATCAGACAATATTACATTATTTAAAATATCCTGTAAAAGCTAAGATGTTCCTCTTAAACTCAATGACAACTACTGCAATTTCCACTATGACAAGAACCGCATTTGTTGCCAATTATATTTTTTTTGCCGCCATCTCCCATACTCCTGGCTGAAAATCGGGAAACTTTTCTTAAGGTATTAAGGGATTGGCATTTTGGGCAAGACCAAGAAGTACTTCCCAAAGGACAAAGTTCCTCAAATTCTTGGCCGCAATCATGGCATTTGAACTCATAAATCGGCATTTAAACCACCAACTATAATTGTTATATGTTTTAAATATTAATCCGGCATTTTCAAACTCGAATAATAGTCCCGAGATCGCCGTTAGCAAGACAAGCGGCGTTGGCTTCATCAAGATCCAGATGGAGATCTTTAGCAAAGTTAGGGCCGACCCTAACTAAGACATTATTAAATCTAACGCTCCGTTCTCCTCCAAATTCAACCGCAATATAATCTTTGTCCTTTATATTCAACTCTTTGGCTTCATCGGTATGAAGATGCAGATGGCGTTGGGCAATGATAACCCCTTCTTTTAATTCGACCCTGCCTTTTGGACCTTCAATTATTATGCCCGGGGAACCACTTAAAGAACCAGAATCTCTCACAGGAGGATTAATTCCGAGAATAAAACTATCGGCCCGGGAAATTTCAACTTGGCTTTGGGGACGAACCGGACCTAAGATTCGGACTTTATTGAGGTTGTTTTTAGGACCAATCAATGTTACTGTTTCTTCGGCAGCATACTGTCCTGGTTGGGACAAGGGTTTCTTCTGCGTAAGTTCATAGCCTTTGCCGAATAAAGCTTCGAGATCCGTCTGGTTAAGATGAAGATGACGGTTGGATATTCCTACTGAGACTTGACTGTTAGACATTAGGGTCGCCTCCATTTACAAATAATTCCATAATATTTGGACATAAAAAAATCGGTTGGCTAGACCGAATCGTGTTTGGCAGGGGAGACAGGAATCGAACCCGCAGCCTACGGTTTTGGAGACCGCCGCTCTACCAATTGAGCTACTCCCCTGTTTTTTACTATTATAGTATAGCCGAGATGTTTAGTTTTGTCAATTAAGTATTAGTTGGACTTTTCTTTTTAATGTTCTTTTCGTTTTCGGTCTTTTTCAGAGATAATCCTGGAGCACAAACCCGGTTACGCCCCGCATTTTTGGCGGAATACAAATTATCGTCGGCAATATCTATTAATTCAACAACCATTCGGTCCATATTAATGATATGGTCCGGAAAAGTAGCTATTCCCCCACTGACTGTTACTTTTAGATTAGGGTATTCACTGGTTTTAAAGATATGGTTGGCAATGTTCTTGCGGATTTTTTCACCAATAATAAAGGCCGCATCCTCAGGAGTGTCGGGCAAAATCACGACAAATTCTTCACCGCCGTAACGTGCTACTAAACTATCAGGATTAACGCAGTTCTGGATCAGCAACGAGACTTCCTTTAAGACCATATCCCCGATTTGGTGGCCATATGAATCGTTAAATTTCTTAAAACGATCGATATCAATCATAAGTAAGGAGATTTTAAAACCGTACTCTTGTGCCTTTTCCAGTTGTAATTCCAGTTGCTCTCGAAAATACTTATTGTTATAAATACCGGTAAGCCCGTCGGTAATTGCTGAATAGTAAACTTGTTCGTAAAGACGGCGATTTTGAATGGCAAGTCCCGCTTGGTTGGATATAATTAGTAATAATCTTAAATCGTCCTGAACATATGCCGATGTTCCATGTTTAGCTAATAAAAGCAATCCGATAAATTTTTTATCAGCCATTAGCGGTAATAAAGCGAAGGAGCTAAAATCGCCGAAATACTCTTTATAATCAGGATGTTTGGTTGTGAAATCCGAAAATTCCTCATCGATATTATTTATGATCAGTGCTTGTCCTAATCTTATTAAGGAATCTCCGACTAAGTCCTGAAAAGGGAATTGGGCCTCATTAATTTTATTTGGAAATCCTCGATTTACTTGAGTGGAAAAATATTGCTCGCTTTCATAGAAAAATAAACAGCAACCATCATAACAATGGATGCGTTTAATCGTGTCCACAATTAATTCCATCATTTGAGATAAGCGAAGAACGCTACTAAGTACGTTTGTAAACTCAAATAAAGCCATGATCTCAAAGATTGCTTTATTTAGCTCCGAGTCCAGTTTTTCATTTATTCTTTGGTATTTTCTAAATTTAGCTCTCGCAATTATTAAAACTCCACTAAAGAAAATAAGTGAAATCAAAATAAACAAAACCCGATTTAATTGTTGATTAAAATGACTGAAATCCAATATAACAATGGTAAATAATAGATAACTGCTAAAAATCAATGCCAGATAAAGTAATCTCCTGATGATAACTTTGTAATTAGACATCAAAATTCTCCAATTAATCATCCTTAACAAGTAAACTTTTTTGGAATGCAATGAACAACTACTTTACTCTTCTATATATTAATTGGAAATCCTTCTAAAAACGATTTCCGGAAAGATTCACCCCAATAATGCCTCCAAAAGTTCCAATGAATCCGCTAATCAACAGTTTAACTAAGAAATATCCCCAATGAATTGAATTGCCAATCAATACCGCTAAAATTAATACCCAAACCAAACTAAAAATTCCCGATCCCATTCCGGTTAACCATCCCTGTTCGCGGCTTTTAAGCCCAGCCAGGATTGAACCGGCGATCACCCCCAAATAAGTCAAGCTTAAAAATAAGTTTTCAGACCACTGGATAATCCCAGACCATCCGAATTCAGTTAAAAGATTTGCAATCAAGGATAACAAAATTATGATCCCAATTGAAATAAGGCTACCGTAAATTATCGGTCGAATCGGAAAAGAAGTTTCGTTTTGAAACATTAAACAGCCACCTCCGGTTGTTTTAATTAAACTTATGGGGTGGCTTTTCAAAATATGACTGATTAAGATATGGTAATCGTCTGTTCTTCTGAATTATAGGATAGGTTTAGATTCAATAAAGTTTGAAAAACGTCTAACGGAAGATACAGATCATTATCAATGATCAGAAGCGGAATAGGCATCATTATCCTACTCAATCCTTCAATCCAAACATAATCTGGATCATTCTTTAAAAACTCGATTTTTTGGTCATTAATAAATATTGAATAAGTTTGGGTCTGATCATTATAGATAACCTCTAATCCTGTATAATCAGATAAGGCCGCTGGGGCAATATAGATTTGATCATTACAACTAATAGCATTAGGGGCCATTTGGTAATGGTTATCTTGGTACCAAACCTTTAAAGGTACCGACTTATAGGAAGTGATCGCCATTATGGTGCGATTTGAACTCCAAAGAATAGTTTGCTCTTGATTTGGTTGGATTACTTTTATAATCCGACCCGGGTTATCGCTAAACTTCTCGACCCATTTATGCTTTGTGGAATCAAACTTCAAAATTTTTAATCGTCCGGCGGTATCATTAGTAACTATAGCATGGCTCGATTGGTTATCAATGAAAGAGAGCTGCTCAATTACACTATCAAAATCAGAAAATTGGCCTTCATATCGAAATTGGCCATCACGCTTGCCTAAAATATATAACATTTTTTGGGAAGTGCTAAAAATAACCTCAGTTTGTTGGTCATTATCCCAATCACCAACAGTTAAACCGAGAACCTTACCCCAAGGGAAATTTTCCCAAACCGAAACAACAGCGTTGTTCTCCAGTTTTAAGATCCCGATCCCGCCTGTTTTATACACCACCAAAACTTCATCAAAAGAATCATTGTCAATATCAGCTACAACCGACGTATTAATTGCTTGCCAGGTATTGGGGCTTTTCCAAACCAAATCCAAAGAATTGTTTGATAACTTTAAAAGAAACAGGTAACCTTCGTCATTTTGAACTAAAAATTCTTGTTCTCCCACATCTGAAAATTTGCCAATAATAATTCTGTTAATAGTAGACCAGACATGTTTACCATAACTCAATAAACTCCATTGGTCATTATCCCAGGTATAAAGATAAATCAGCCCGGGATCTTCAGTTCCGGCGATTATTTCCGGCGTTTTATCCCCATTTAGGTCTTTGATCTCAAAAGTGGTAAAGTTCATGTCATGGGGTCCAAACCGTTGGAGTTCCATCCAGTTTTGGCCTGTTTCCTTAAAATGAAGAATTTTACCGTTAATAATAGATAAAGCGTGTAATTGGTTATTCCAAAATAAAAGTTGACTGTTGTAAGGCGCTAACTCCAGGGGTTGAAATTTTTTAATATTATAAACCAGGTCTCCGTTTCCCGCAAAAGCATAGGTGTTTATCAATAGACTCAATGCTAATAGTAAACATCCAAACATAATTTTAAAAAATTTAACGCATCGCATCAAACAACTCTCCTTAAAATAGAACTTAATATTGATTATTAGTCGGTAAACCCTACTAATAAAAATTCAAGTTGTTTACGGATTATCCTCTTTAGGGGTAGGTATTTTTTAATAAAAAGGGCTGTTGCAAAATACAAAATTTTGTTACAGCCTCTAATAATTTATTAAATTCGACTTTTCAGCCCATTATGTCCACCCAGACCTTAAGATAGCCAGATCCTTTTGGGCTGGGTAGAGGTGATGGTTAATTAACGATGAAGCTATTTCACAACAGCCCCTTAATATTCTGGTCGGGCAGGCGGGATTTGAACCCACGGCCCCCACCACCCCAAGGTGGTGCGCTACCAAGCTGCGCTACTGCCCGAATACGCAAAACTCATTTTAACACTTTTATTTGTCGGAGTCAATACATAGATAGATTTTTGTAATAGGATTTGAAAATTTATGCTGTCTAAAACTGAATCCAAATATAATTATCCCCTTGTATGTATCCTATAGTCAGCGCACCCGTTCTCTTTTTCCCATTTTTTCTCAGGGAAAGCCCATTTTTGACAAGTGTTTTTTTCAATAGTAAGATTAACGCAGTCCTTACATTCACTGACGCCAAAAATAGACAAGCCCGGGGTGGTCAATATTTTATAAGTTTTTTCCCGACTCATCATGAACCAATCCGTTTACTTTTGAGTACATTTCCAAATTGATCGACCGTTATCTCTAAACGATGCATAAAGTCACCAAGAGACGCTAATTTTGAAACACTTTCCAGGTGCATAAAATCGGCTAACATAGTATTTAACATTTTATAAACATCAGCTAATTCATCTTCCCGCTTTTTAAGCCGTCCATGCTCTTTTTCAACCGTTTTTTGTAACTGTTCATTTTCATCCATTAAACGTTGAATTTCTTCCATTAGTTTATCTTCACGCTTTAAATCTCTTTCAACAGCTAGTAGGTGTTCAATAAAACCCCGTAAGTCTAACTGGTGGCGTTGACTTGTTTCAATTTTATTGACCCGCGTCTCTAAATTATTCAAAGTTTCAGGAAGTGATGATAATTGGTACAAAAAGGAGTTGGCATCTTCCGAGTTCTCCATTTTTAGGGGCGGATTTTCAAGTGGAAACTGTGGAATAGCCGTCTCATCTTGTTTCGTTTCAGCAGCTTTAACATTTTCATTAACCACTTCCAAATATCGTTGTCCAATTGCTAATAAATCATCATCCGTATAATTCAATCTTTTAATCAAACGGTAAAAACGCAGCTTAAGAGCGGCTGGTGTAAAAGGACTTCCCAGTTTTTCTTGTAACTCTATACAAGCGTCGGCCCTTGAGTTACCTGAGGCTTGATGTTTACAAAACACTTCAAGTATGGTGCGATCGATCTCCTTCAGTTCTCGGCTTCTTTTGCGCGGGGTTACTCCGGAACCGTTGGCATACTTGGATTGCATCAAATTATAATAATCTTGATTACTCATCCCTTTTTCTTTTAATAAACGGCAAAACTGACTTCGAAGGGCGCTCATTTTTCTTCCAAGCCGGTTCACTAGTTCTCTTCGCTTTTGTGGGTTCCACCATGACTCAAAGAGTACTTGGTTTTCGGTTTCGGTATAACGCGGTTTAGTTTTTTGTAACGACGCTCCTGCAACTGCCAATGCGTTATCAGGCATGATTTTTCCCTCCTAAACATATGATTACCATCATTCGGTTCTATCATATTTTGTTCCAGAGAGATAATAATTATGCTAAATAACAAAAAATAATCGACAATAAAAGATATCGCAATTACCTAAAAGGCCCTTGCGATATCTTTTATTGAACATTTCATACCTTGAGTGGGGCCAATTCAACCTCGCCCCAAACTGCAATTTTTTGGTCTTTAACAATTAAAATTCCACTTATACCGGGAATTTTTTGGAGAAAAGAAATGGTTTTAGAAAGATCGGAGCTGTCTTTGATATGATTGGCGCCGGCGGTTGCCGCAGCGTCAGCCAATGAAGGTTCGGAAGCAATAATCATTACGGCATCGGCATTTCCAAAACTTAAGGACGGTCCCAACTTCCCTGAAGAAGTGCAAATTCCAATCCCTTCCGGATAAGGAGGTAGTAATATGCCCAACTTTCCGGAAAAGGGCGATTCGGCGCCGGCAAATAGTGATACAACCCTTTCTTTCCTTGAACGCAGATAAATATCGCCTCCGTTTTCAATGATTAATTCAGGGACCAGTTTAGGATCAAACTTTCTGCCAATGGCGGCAGCGATGGTTCCGGCAACTGCCGCCATTGGCCCTACTCCGGCTAATTTGGAGGCCCAAATCATTGCTTGAATTATTTCCGGAGCCTGATGATCCTCCGGCCACGGTACCAGCGCTTGGAGAAACCCTGGATGGGAATGGATATATCCTTTCAATTGGCGGCGGTAAAACTTTAAAAAACGTTCCAGTTCGGCTTTGAGATCTTGTTCGGAAAGAACCCAGAGGTCGCTTTCACCGACGATTATACGGTATTTTAACAGGTCGTTCGCCAAAAAACTACGGTAATCACGTTCAACATCGGAGCGTTTTCGATATTCTTGATCCGAATCGGACATTAAAAAGTCACCTTGATTATTTGCATGGGACATGCTTTAACGCAAGATTCGCAGACAATACAAAGTTCTTTGTCAAATTTTAATTTCCAATCGGGAGCGGCAATATTCAAGGCTCTGGGATGGCAAACTGCGGTACAACTGCCGCAATGAATGCATTTGGCCTCATCAAAGACGATCTCTTTACTCACCGGTTCCACGAAAACACCCTGATCTTTTAAAAAGTCGATTCCGGCCTGAATGTTTTCTTCAGCTCCGTTAGATAATTCAATTACTAATTTCCCTTCTTTTCCGGGAGTAATTTTGGCTTTTAAAATATTGATCGCCAAATCGAAATCTTTAACCAAATGATAAGTTAGTGGAGATTCGGTTAATTCCGGGGGAAAGGTTAGTACAATTTTTTTCTTAGCCATATTTCAACCTCCTACTTTCCATGGGATGAAGCGACGACTATTTGATCTCCAAGGAATTTACTTTTAAATCAGTCGGTAATGGTTGCACCGGTTCGGTAAGACTAAATTGACCTTCGTTGATCCACTCCTTAAGAGTCCCAGCAATTTGGCGGGCTTCATATAAGGATGACAAAGGAGCCGTTGGAGTTGTTTTATTGTTGATAGTGATTGAACCGGACCGTAGCTCTGCATAAGTTACCTGGCCATAATTGGGTTTGGAACGTTTTGGAACGCTATAATCATAGACAGTAGCGTTAATTTCTCGGTTTGAAATAGCCGCTTGTTTTAGTATTTCTTCATCTAAGATCGGAATCGGAATACCGACGCCAACATACATGCTCACTCCATAACGATCAAAAAGGGCAGCCCGAAGATATTGATGGTTCATTTGTTTAAGATCGCCGATTAAGGCTAACGTTCCCGCTGAAGAGGTGGGAATTCCATTCGCGTTCCGGTTTTGGTTAGGGTTATGTTGGGTGCCTTCCCAAGCCACATAGCCAATTCCTCCGCCTAGAAAGATCCGGGTCCCGATTCCAATTGTCCGGTAATAGGGATCATTTATTAAGGGGCTTAATTCTCCGGCTGTGGAGTAAGTCGCATTGCCTAAATTAGGCAATAGGGTTCCCATATAGGTGTAAATAGTGCGATTTGATGAATTAACCGCCACCGAATAATTCTGATAAGCGTTTCTGGGATTAAAAAGATAAGCTTGGTTTAGATCATTTAGGCTGATTAAAGTTTGAATTTCTTTACGAGGATAACAATCGGTCCCATAGGATGTTGCTTTTAGTTCGATCTTTTCACCACGAACCAATGCTTCGATAACATGAGCGCCGCCATAAGCCATGCCTGCACTTTCTGATAGCTCAGTTGCACCTATATAGGCATCGACCGCTGCAATTCCTGCATAGGCAGGCACATCATTTAACCA
>JAAYEK010000212.1 GCA_012728785.1 Bacillota bacterium
AGAAAGAATAGGGGCAACAGTTGTGCCGATCTCCGGTGGTAATACAAGGCGCCAACTTCAAATAATGAAAGATTTTGGTTCAACCGTGTTAGCCTGCACTCCTTCTTATACGTTATATATGGCGGAGTCTGCGGCTGAAGAGGGAATCGAAATTAGGGATCTTCGCCTTAAAGCCGGTTTTTTTGGAGCGGAGCCATGGTCAAATAATATGCGTAAAGAAATTGAGAAGGTCTGGAACATAAAGGCCTTTGATATCTATGGATTAAGTGAAATTATCGGGCCGGGAGTATCCAGTGAATGCGCCGCCCATAACGGACTTCATGTTTGGGAAGACCATTTTATTCCGGAAATAATTGATCCGGTTACTGGAGAGACGCTACCCTATGGAGAGAAAGGGGAGTTGGTATTCACTTGTATCACCAAAGAAGCGCTTCCTTTAATTCGATACCGGACCCGGGACATTAGCGTTCTTTATCCGGAACCATGTATCTGCGGACGGACCCATGTAAGAATGAACCGAGTAATGGGCCGAACCGACGATATGTTAATCATTCGAGGTGTTAATGTTTTCCCGTCACAAATCGAAAGCGTTTTATTGGAAATTGGCGACACTGAGCCCCATTATCAATTAATCGTGGATCGGGACGGAAACCTTGACGATCTTGAGATCTGGGTTGAGGTTTCGGAAAAACTATTCTCCGACGAAGTTCGAAAACTGGAGGAATTAGGCGCTAAAATTAAACGGGAAATATTAAGCGTTTTGGGAATTTCAGCCCGGATTAAGTTGGTAGAACCAAAAACCATTGCTCGTAGCGAGGGAAAAGCAAAACGAATTATTGATCGGAGAGATATTTACCAATAAGGACCCTAGCGGATACTTGATCAAAATAATTTTCTGGTTAAAGGGATTATATACTGGAGTTGTTAATTTTTGTTGCATTATTTCAAAATAGAGAAGGTAATTTTTAGTCCTTGGCGAATTAATTTTCTGTAAATAGGGAAGGAGACAAATAATGAAAGTCAAACAGATTTCAATTTTTTTAGAAAATAAATCGGGACGTTTGGCTGAAGTGACTAAGATTCTTGGTGATAACGGGATTAACATCAGAGCTCTTTCGATCGCTGATACCAAAGATTTTGGTATTTTAAGACTGATTGTTAGTAATCCGGAGCAAGCATCGAAAGCATTGAAACAAGATGGTTTTACAGTTAATGAAACTGAAGTTATTGCCGTTCAGGTGCCGGACCAACCGGGCGGACTGGCGGGAATTCTTAATCTATTGGAAAATAATAGTATTAATATTGAGTATATGTACGCTTTTGTCGGAAAATCAGGAACAAACGCGGTAGTTGTGTTCCAGGTAGAAAATATTGATCGCGCTATTAAACTGCTTCAGGAAAAGGAAATAACGTTATTAAGCGGGAAAGAGATCTATAACAAGTGAAATGAATAAACCAATAATGTCTGGGTTCTCCCAAGGATTTGTTTCTGTTTTGAAAGCGCTCTTTTTTAAAGATATTAAGAGTGAAAACCGGTTAATTTTTAATTTTACCGGTTTATTTATCGTTGCCATAATCTATTTTTTCTTAAGTGTCGGGTTGTTTTCCTATTTGCATTTTTCAGTAATCCGAAACGACAGTTGGCTGGCGAGGGATCTGGAGGTTGCCAACTCCATCAAGGGGGAATTGGCGACTTTATCTTTTGGGCAGAACTATCCTAATGAAATTTTAATCCGGCTGGCTAATTCAATTGATTCGATTAGTAATGCCGGTAAGTCCGAACCAAGCTGGAAACTTGCTAAGGCCGGTCTTGATAAGTTGATGCAAGTGGCCTCGGTTCCCCAGCAAGTTGATGATCCGGAGCTTTATAATTTATTGGTCCAAAGCCGGGCTTCCATAGACGAATTGTTACAAGAGCTGATTGAAAAGCGTCAACATATTAATGAAGGGCTAATTTCAAAAGTAATGATCTATCAGTTTCTTTTAATTCTGGTGATTATTACTTTTGGATGTTTCGGAGTCTTGGTGGTACTCAAAACCGCCAAAAAACAGCAAGCGGAAATTGCTTATTTCGAGAGTCTAGCCTATCAATTTAAAGTGGGACTAATTGATCAAGGCGCCTTTAATTACCAAGGCCGGGACCTAACGGAGCTGAACCATGCAATTAACAGGTACATTCAACTTTTAAATGAACGTTATCAGATGGTAAAGGACCAAATCAAAAGTTTAAGCTTTCAGTCCCATGAGATCTCGTTGTTTTTCAAACAAAACGATACTTTTTTTACGGAAATTAAGCAGGAATTGGCTCAATTGGTCGAACGGGTTTATGAGCAAGGTGATAAATACCTGGGGCTGGCTGAAGGGGTTATACTCTTGAATAGTGACCTAATTGATTCGCAACAACAAATCAAGGATATACAGCAGTCTCAAAAAAAATGGCGCCAAGTTTTTCAAGATGTTCCTGAATCAATCGCTAAGCTAAAAACGAGAGTTAAAAAAAGAGAAGAATATCTTAAAAGAGTTGTCGGCGACTTATATCAATTAAGATCAATTTTTGACCAGTTGCTTCATACCGGGTCAGTCTTTCAAACTGTGGCCGAACAGAATGCTTTGTTGGCTTTGAACGCCTCAATTGAAGCATCAAGAGCGGAAATCGCCGGGAGTGGCTTTGATATTGCCGCCGAAGAAATTGCACAACTGGCGGAAAAAATTGGACGAGTTTCCAGAGAGTTATTGGCTGTAGTTGATACCATGGGAGTCAAAGGAAATGCAGCCTTGAAAACTCTTGAAACAGACTTGGCCCAGAACAATAATCTTAAATATTTCATTGAAGCAGTCGGCAATAAAATTAAGGTATTTGCCGTAAAAATAAGCGCGCTTTTGGAAAAAGCCATTCAATACGGCGACCAAATTGAGGAATTGGATGAAAGACGACAATCAATTGCAGGGTTAGCTGTTTACTTAGGTGAATTGAACCAAAAATCACAGAATAATTATGGCAAAGCGGAAGTTGCTCTCGATGTGATTAAAAAATCTGGTGAAACAATGACGATAGCTGAAGAATTTGACTTATTAATTATTGAATTAAAGCAGTTATTGAAAAAAATTAAGGTCTAAAACAAAGGAATAAAAAAATGGCCAAATTTAAAAAAAACATGATTATAGCAGAACAATATTATTCTGGTTCCGGTTTATGGTCAAAGATCAGTCTTTCGGGCAAATTATATTTAGCTTTGTTTATAATAGTGGCTGGATTGCTGATCCAGTTTGCAGGGATTGTCTCTCACTTTTTTCAATACCAGAATGATCTAAAAAATATCTCCGTAACCCGAAGGGCTAATGACGATTTCGTGATGGCCTTGCATAACCATACTCAGGATCTATTTACGAAGCTTTATGTCGTTAAAAATTCGGAAATCACCGTTGATATTTCCAGTGAATTAGCCCAAATGCAACAAACCATCCAAAATTTTAGCAAAAATCTTGACAGTAATGTTTTTTCCAAGTCTATTGATAACTTTGAAACAATCAGCCAACAATTTAATGATTTAGGTACTCTTATTAATCCTAAAAGTTATCAAGTCGCTCTGAAGCTATGCAGCGAATTCAGAAGAAACTTAACTGATATAGAAAAGGTTTTATCCGGGTATTATCAAAACCAATATCAAGAAATTACGGTTATTTTGATTATTAAATTGATGATGATTCTGCTAACCTTATTGTTGGGACTAATAATTTGTAAATCCTTAGTCAAATGCGCTATTCAGTCCATTGATGAACCTGCGGATCGGATCATCCGGGTTTTGCACGGCTCCGAGGGAGATTTGAAAGTGAAAATACCGGTTTTTTCTTCAGAGGGTTTAGGGGCTAGTGGGTTAATGCTCAATACGGGTATTTCCAAATGGCATGAATTCGCTTTAGAGTTTAAGAATGCTAGTAATAAACTTAATTACTTTAGCGAAGAATTATCGGCCGGCTTTAATCAGGTATTTCTGCTGGAAGCCCAATTACAAGAAGTATATCGGGAGATTGAAGCTAGTTTGGATGAACAAAAACAGATGGGGGAAAAAGTTAGTCAAGAAATCCAAACGATCATCACCGAGCTTTCCGAATTACAGTTTATTCCGGAAAAAATAAGTCGGCTAGGGGAAGATTTAAATAACCTTTTAACTGTCAATAAAGAGAGCTTAAGCGGTCTGCTTAACAGACAAACTGAGGACAATAATGAATCCCAAAGTATTGTTAATTATTTAAAAGATTTAGCGGCTACTTCCGGACGGGTAGACCGAATTATGAGAGAATTGGAAGAGATCGAAGCAGAGAGTGAGATGCTTGCTTTCAATAGCGCAATTAGTGCTGCAAGGGCTGGTGAAGAAGGCCAAGGTTTTAGTGTGGTAGCCAAAGAGATCGCCAATTTGGTTGAGCGTTCTAAAAAGGCCTCAAATAACCTTAGTAAATTAATTAGTCAAATTCAAACAAAAACAGAACAAATAGTGAGTTTGGCTCCGGAAGAGGACCTAATGGAAGAAGAACGGTTTTCCTTAGATCAAAAGATTAATTTAGTTTGCGCCAATTTAAGCGAAACCGCAGTCAGATGTTTGAACGAAATTAACGTGATGGGAGAAGAGGTCCAAACAATTTTTGCTAAAAACAACGAAACCTTTGAAAAAATCAACACCACCTCAGACTTAACTTATTCGGAAACTAACGAATTGGGCAAAATAAAAGATATTATTGGGCGTTACTTAGATAGTCTTAAACATGCGGGAGAAATTAGTACAAAAGTTTATGAATCCATTAATAAGCTCCAATCCGCCACAAATTTGTTAATAAACCACAACTTTTAAAGAATGAATTTAATCTTCATTTAGTTCATCAATGGTCAATGAATAGCTGGGCACAAAATTATCCATAAAATATTTAACTTCCGGTAATTTAATTTTATTAATATGCTTCCTAATCTTATTCTCCGCTTTTTCAAAGTCTTTGTTCCCAAATTTTATTTCTTGGACGCACTTTAGGTAAGCGCTGATTTTGTCGGCCGCTTTAACCAATTGCGCTTCCTCCCCTGTTTCTTCCGGAAACACCAAGGATTGATAGCTCGATTGAAGTTCGTCCGGTAACATCTTAAACAGTTTTTCCCGGGCAGTAGTTTCGATTGCGGAAAAGGCCTGGTGAATTTCCCCGTTAAAGTATTTAATGGGTGTGGGAAGATCGCCGACGATTACTTCGCCGATTTCGTGATATAAGGCAAGAACCGCTGTCCGGTTAGGATCGGTTTTGCCCTGAAAGAGTTCATTTTTAATGATCGCTAAAGCATGGGCGATTAACGCTACTTCTAAGCTGTGTTCTTGGATGTTTTCCGATTCGGTATTGCGCATTAATCCCCAACGATTAATGTATTTCATCTTTGATAAGTAAGCAAAAAAATGAGACATCAAAACCTCCGGATGAACTATGTGACAGGTAATTCTCGCTATTCCGTCGAAATCCTGCTAAAAAAGGATAGTCCAAAAGAGATATTTCTAGGGTAGTATTTGATATAATAATCTTTAAGTGTCTCATGCCCACGTCTCGGCCGAAATTTTCCGATGAGGAGGAAGAATTTTTGGTAACACCGGAAGATTTAAAAGCATTACCGGACAGTCCGGGAGTATATTTTATGAAAGACTCTACCGGAAAAATCATCTATGTCGGTAAAGCTATTTCTCTAAAAAACAGGGTCCGTTCTTATTTTCAGTCTTCACGAAACTTAAACCTTCGAATTCGTTCGATGGTGGAACAAGTTGATCGATTTGAATATATTACCACCAATTCCGAAGTTGAGGCCTTGGTATTAGAGTGCAACATGATCAAGGAGGAACGCCCCAAATACAATATTCGTCTACGCGACGATAAACAATACCCTTGGATTAAAATTACTATTAAAGAGAGTTTTCCCCAAATCTATATTACGAGAAAGATTAAAAGAGATGGTAGTAAATACTATGGGCCATATACCAATGTGCAGGCATTAAAAGAAACCTTTAAATTACTAAGGCGTCTTTTTCCGATACGCAGTTGTCGGCATGATCTGGATCGGGAAAGAATTGAACGCCCTTGTTTGAATTTTCACATTAAGCGTTGTTTGGCCCCATGCAGTGGACAAGTGGCTAAAGAAGCTTACCAAGAAGTGATTAAAGAAATCTGTATGTTTCTAGAAGGTCGGCAGAGCGACCTGGTTAATAAATTAAAACAGGAAATGGATATTGCCGCTAATGACCGCCAATATGAAAAAGCAGCCCACCTGCGGGACCGGATCAGGGATATTGAAAAGGTCTTGGAAAAACAAATGGTGGTAGCGTCAAATTATGAAGACCTGGATGTGTTTGGATTAGCCCAAGATCAAAGAGGCGCGATAGTCCAAGTGTTTCAAGTCCGCCAAGGGAAATTGGTTGGTAGAGAATATTTTTCCTTAACCGAAGGGGAGGAAACAGAACCGGGTGAAATTATTGAAGCTTTTTTACCTCAATATTATGATAACTCCGGATTTATTCCAAAAGAAGTTTTAGTGCCATTCAATCTTGAAAGTATGGGGGCTTTGGGCATATGGTTGGATGGACAGCGTGGTTCAAAGGTCAACTTGAGAGTGCCCCAAAAAGGGGACAAAGCAAAACTACTACAAATGGCCAGGGAAAATGCGGACCTTTTATTAAAACAAGTTAGGTTCCGTGAAGAACAGAGCCTTAACCGGACTACTGAAATTTTGAATCAATTACAACAGGATTTAAATTTGGATAAACCGCCGCTAAGAATTGAAGGTTTTGATATTTCCAATATTCAAGGGGAAGAAGCGGTAGCATCGATGGTTGTATTTGAAAATGGCGTCTCCAAAGGCGGCGAATACCGCCGCTTTAAAATACGGACTATCGAAGGCCCCAATGACTTTGCTATGATGCAGGAAGCGGTACGGCGGCGGTTTCGAAAAGGGCTGGAAGAACGCCAACAATTAGCTACCGAATTGGGTAAATTCGCCCGTTTTCCCGACCTACTGCTGATCGACGGCGGTAAAGGACAATTATCCGCAGTTTATGAGGTTTTGAGTGAATTAGGTTTGACTCATCTGAATTTAATTAGTTTAGCGGAGCGCGAAGAAGAAATCTTCAAGCTTGATTGTAATGAACCGATCCGACTTTCGGAGCGTTCCGAAAGTCTGATGCTTTTACAAAGAGTACGGGATGAAGCCCACCGCTTTGCGATAACTTATCATAAAACATTACGTGATAAGCGGACCAAAGCTTCAGGCCTTGATGTGGTAACCGGTATAGGTCCAAAGAAAAAACAACAATTGTTGAAACATTTTGGTTCCCTAAAACGAATTAAGCAAGCGACAGTTGAGGAATTAATGGAAGTGGATGGAATCAACCGCAAATTAGCCGAGAAAGTCAAGGAACAAATCGAGTTGTTATAAAAGAAACAATTTCAAGTGTTGGGAGGCCCTTATGATCCGTTGTGTTGGAATTGATTTGGATGATACTTTGCTTCGTACAGACAGGACCATATCCCCCATTGACAAAGCCGCCATTAAGAAAGCGGTTGAAAAAGGAATCAAAGTGCTGCTGGCATCGGGACGGATGGTACAGTCGATGGGGCCCTATATCCGCGAATTGGGACTGGAGGTCCCGGTAATTGCTTATAATGGAGCGATCATTCAAGAAGTTTTATTGGGACAGATTTTGTATCATCGCCCAGTGCCACTGGAAGAAGCCAGGCTGATGGTGCCGATCTTTCGCGAAGCAGGGATTCATTTGAACGTATATCTAAATGATGAGCTATATATGGATGATCTAACTACCTGGGGGCGAAAGTACGCGGCTAACGCCGGAGTAGAGCCCCGTCCGGTTGGGGATCTGCTCAATTATCTAACTGAACCGCCCCATAAATTACTGGCGGCCGGAGCAATAGAATTAATTGATCCGCTCCAAACACAGCTTCAGGAAAAGTTTGAAGGCCGACTACAATTTGTTAAATCGAAACCCAACTATTTAGAGATATTAGCTCCGGAAGTATCCAAAGGGGAGGCG
>JAAYEK010000017.1 GCA_012728785.1 Bacillota bacterium
ATTGGGGAATTTAGCATGGCATTGAAACTCCCGTACCGCCCACTGGGTATAACGCCCGAATATCCCGTCGGGTGCAAAACTATTACGGGTCCGGGTAGCGCCGAACATTCTGGAGTTATTGTCATTGACCTCCCCGCCAACCAACCAATACCCCAATTCAAACAAGACAAACTGAGCCATATGGATTGGTTGTGGTAGATTGATCCTATTTCTAATCTCACCCTCTTTTTGGCTAGGATCAAAAGCCCGCAAATAAATCTTGAAGTTTCCGGCGATCGGTTCATTTTCCACTGTGGCCGCGCTGTTTCCTTCCCAAATCCCTGCTTGGCCCGGTCCAGGATCCTGGTCATTCAAGGCGCCGCGTCTTTCAAAGCTATTCCGGGAATAAGTACGGGACCCGAACATACCACAATAGGAAGACTCTCCGGTTACCTCCGAAAACGATAATCCATTGGCGGGAATTGAATCACCGGAATGAGTTCCATACTCTCTATGAACTGCCGATAAAAAAGCTTGGGTGATGTCGTTGTTCTCCGGTTCGGTACGATTGCGTTCAAAACCGTTCATGCGCGCTCGTTTAAAAGCCCGGACCGCCCATTGCATCCGTCCGTCAAAGGTCCCTTCCGTCCCAGCGTAAAAGCCGAGATTGGTTAGACGCCGGGAGAGTCCTACAGGGGTTTGAACCGGGGGTAAATCCAGCTCAATTTCCGAACGGTAGCTGGTACCGGTAGCATTGCCGTTGCCATCCTGTAGTTTAATGATTAATTCACCCTTTCCGGTGACGCTGTCAAGTTCTTTCCTGATTTCGATCCTTCCATTGCTGAACATACCCGTATACTGATTTCCGCTTAGCTTTAACACATATTTACCACTAGGGCTACCTTGAGAAAAGGTCCAACCAATATCAATATAAATTGATTTTTTATTATTATCTCCTTCCGATGTTGTATCATTAGTTGCTTGTTGCGATATTGTATCATCTGCTACTTCTGATGATAGCGTATCTATAGCATCTTTTATAAATTTTTCAAGGGAGGAGGCTAAAGTTCCCACACTGGACATTTTTAACACCCCTTTTTACTTTTATTGCCTCATTTATTTACCCAAACCGCCGCCCGACTGAAAAGGGATCGTTCCCAGAGCATCTAATCCGGCATTTAAATCGCTATTGTTGACGGTATTCGCTGTTGGCGACGATACTGCGGGAATGGTACCGTTAATATCAATCCCTGCTTGAACTTGGTCCCCAACAGGAGGAGCACTGTTTTCCGGTTTCTTCTTTTGCGCTGACGCCGAATTTTCCGTAGTACCCCCCGGACTCTTAACAAACCCTTCAATTTTGGCGATTGTTCCTTTACCATGCACTTCGCCGTCAAGGATCATACTGCTGGTATCACAAGCCATATAAATCCCTAGTCCGGCCCGGATATCGATGGTTTTACCCTCCCACATCAGATCATTTTTAGACTCAATCCGGATAATTTGATCGCTTTGAATTTCAACCCCCGCCTCACCATCCAACTTGATAAACATCTTATTTATCTTTTCTTCCTTAGCGGTGAATTTTAGTACATTGGCATCCAACTGTAACTCTTTACCATAGGCATTTCCAAGGTACTTTATATCCGGGTCGGTAATCTTGGGATTATCAGCGCCGTCTTTACGAATGGCCCTAATAATCTGGGCATTTTCCTCATGTTTATTGGGAAACTGCAGTCGGACTTCATCCCCTGGTTCCGGCATCCAATACCAGCCGCTGTGGCCTTCAGCGGTATACAATGTAGCCACCGGAAACCAACATGCTTCATCTTGGTTTTGGGTCTCATCAATCTCCAGATGGATTTTGGCCCGATCCTTTTGACAATCAATAACCTTACCGCGAATTGCGGCCCCAGTAATTTTTCTATTATAGATCGGATTTTGGCGGACGCCGGTCTTCGGAGTCAAAAGATAGTTATGTTTAAAGACCCCTTTTAGGACTCTGCCCTGAGCTTGAGCAACGACCAAATTAACTCCCTGAAACTTAACCTGATCGCCGATATTTAAGATTTGAGAGCTTTCCAGCTCATAACCGATATAGTCCGTCTCGATTACTCCATCATCATAGTTGCCACTGGCCTTCTCATACTCCGCCAGATTTTTGGATACCGTAAAATGAAAATCTTCCGCCTCGACTTTCTTGCCATCCGGTATACCAAGCCAAAACTTGGCCCGGTCCTGGGTGGGGTCGGGAATAAGCGTCGCCCTGAAACGAGAGGCCATCCGTTTCAAAAATTGCCAGTCTGTTTCCTCATATTGAATTGTAAACCGGCCTAATTCCGCGCCGTTTGAGATTTGATCGTTACAATCCGCTCCTTTATACTCCTGGAGAACTTTTCTAAAAAGCTCATTATAGCTCATCCGCTCATTTTGAAAGGAACGTTTTTTAAGTTTAATGTCCAACTCATAGGTACTCGATAATGCTTCGACTTCCAAATAATATATGTCCCGGACGGTCTTGACTTTGATCTTGGTAACCAATCCTTTGAAAAGCGGGCGTACTATTTGCCCCTTTTCCGCCTGATTAATCTCAATCCGATCGCCAATAATCGCATTCTCAACATAACTGTCCTTTTTCCCTTCGGGGATAACAGCGCTAAAATACGCCTGAGCATGATAATTTGGTTTACGGTTAATCCGAAGATCGGTTAATATTACTAATTCATAGGGTGATATTATTTGAATAGCATCCAATCCGATTGTTTTTTCAGGGTTCGCCATTTTTCCACCTCTTATCCGGTTTTTATTCCCAAACAATACTATTTTTTTGGGTTTCGTCTAAATCCAACGAATCGGCGGTTTCCTTCAAAAATACCGCCTTTTCCAGATTAGCTCCTTCAAAATTAACGTCCTTTAAATTAGCGCCGGTAAAGTTGGCGCCTTTCAAGTTAGCATCCTTAAAATTTACGCCCTCAAGATTCGCCTTTTGAAAGGAAACTCCAAAATAACCGGGGGCTTTCCAATTTTCGGCGGCGTTGACTCCGGAAGGGCCTTGAGCCCGATAGAAATTTGCTCCTTTTAAAATGCTCTCGCCAAAGTCCGCTTCATAAATCAGGGATTCACTCAAGTTAGTCCCTTGTAACATAGCCCGGTTCAATTTTGTTCCGGTCAAGACGGAGTATTGCATTTGACTGTTGGAAAGATCACTGCCGCGGAGATCGCAATAGCAGAGATTAATTCCCCAATAATTGCCCTGAGCTAAATTAAGAGCAGTAAAAGTCTCGCACTCGTAAACCGTTCCATTCCCATCTTCAAGGAGCGATTTTATTGACCCCGGCTCTTTGGTTTGACGGTTAACCTTACCAACGACTTCACTGGAATCCAGATATTCACCGGCCCTTACTTCCAATTTCTCTTCCTTATCAATTTCTTGAAATTCAGGCAACAGGACCGCTTGAGGCATGACATATCGGAGGAAGCAGATAACGTACCGATGGTATTTTGGCGTTTCTTGCAACTTTAACTGTTCAATATTTGGTTTAGCTATTTGGCCGAGATATAGTTTTCGTTTTTCTTCCAACTCTATTTCCAGTTCGTCTAAAAATCGAAAAGCCCAGCCCGGATCGTACTCGCCCCAACATTCTTCCCTATCAAAAAAATGTTCCTTATTAGTAGCTTCAATCAAATAAATGGGTTTTTTTCTTAAAATAGCGGTCCGCAACATCGAATATGTAAGATAGCCGATTTTATCTTTTTCATTACTAAGTTGCATTGCTTTTATTTTCAAGCATATTTGACGGAACGATTCTCTAAAGTCGGAAACACAATCCTCCCGGTGATCCTGATAATATCTCTCCAACTCCATTATCTTTTTTTGACAAATATCATTTCCATAGCGCTCTGCGAAATCGAGCCAAACCTTATTAGGACCCAACTTTAACGCCCCTTCCAATAAGGCAACACCTAGTCTTGCCCATCGTCGGTAATGGTGATTCGTCCACACCACATGCACATATTAGTCGACTTATTAACCAGCACCGGAGAGTTATCAACATGGGTATCGGTTTTTCCGCCAATCCAAGGACTGGTTATCACCGGCTTACAGGGCATCTTTTTCAATCGGCCTTTATTAGCCGCAGTTGCTGCTGCTACAGTCGGATTGGCCATACTGCGGCATTTTCCAAAGGGTTTAATATTGGAATTAGGCTTAAAATCCATGATATTAGCTTGAGGTTTATCATTTATATATACACCATGATCTACCGGTGCTAGACTACTTTCCTTATCTCCAAAATTACATTTCATTTTGGCCCCTTTTACTACATAGCTTTGGGAACTACCATTTTTTCTAATAATTTTCATTTCCATTATCATCCCTCCGTTTCTACATTTTTGAATTCAATACCTTTGAAATCCCGACGCAGCATACTTTCGGCTACTCCTAGATTAACAAAGATATACGCCTCCATAATCCCGGCTATTTTAAAGATCCACTTTCCGCTTGCCTTTTTGGAGTCAATTATCAATCGTTTGATTGTCAAATTCTTATGGAATTCGCTATCTGAAGATAAACAATCACAGTTTTGTGGGACCATTAACCAATACAAATTCTGCCGCATCCGTTTTCGGTCCGCCAAAAGTACCGGTTTAAAAAAAATATCAGGATCAAATTTTTGAAATAACTGCTTCAGCTTATCCGAAATTAACGGCAAAGGATTGGCTATAAAATCAACATATTCCTGATAATCTTTTTGGGCAATATTAACTTGCGCCGGCAAGTCATCTAGAGCGCCCCAATTTCTCGTAGTAAAACCGGTCTTTGCCACCAGTTCCGATACGCCGATTGGCTTTACCGCATTGGTAATCCTTTTATCCTGGCCTAAAATAAAGTATTCCATCTCTGCTACTTCCAAAACAATATTTTAGCTTACACTAGTTGATTTTCACCTTTGAACCGTTAATATGGGTTGCGCCATCCATTGATATCTTGCTTTCTTTGCAACTGATATTAATTTCATCCTGAGCAGCCATGATGATTTTCTTTTGACAATCCATTTCAATACCTTCCTTGGAAGTGATTTTGACCGGTTGGGTACTATAGATTTCGATCCCATACTTCTCATTTATTCGTACGAAAACTTCATTGTCTTTCCCGGTTAAAACAATCTCCTCCGGGCTAAACATTAATTCTTTGCCGGATTTGGTCCGGAAGTATTTAACATCCGGGTTGTCCACTTTATTGTTTTCGGTCTTCTCCTTATCTTGACGTACCGCATTCAAGGCAATACCATTCTCTTCTTGTTTGTCCGGAAAATAGACCCGGACATAATCTCCGTTCTCAGGCATGCAATACCAGCCGCTGTTGCCTTCCGCGGTATAAATGGAGGAATAGGGAAACCAATAGGCTTCATCTTTGTTTTGTTTTTCATCAATCTCCAAGTGGACCCGGACATTATCATTGGAAATATCGATTACTTTTCCCATGATCGATGCGCCCACTATTTTGTGGTTATAAATATTGTTATGGCTCAGTCCGATTTTGGGAGCTAATATGTAATGGTGTTTCAAGATACCGTCATGCATTAAAGCGCTGGACTCCCGGACATAAAAACATCTATCTTTAAAATCAATCTCCGAGCCCAAATCTAAGATCGCATCAGTTTCAACTTCATAATAGATAAAATCCGTATCTGTAACATTTTGAAGATAGTTTTCCGAGCTATACCAGAAACCGGAAATGTTTTTTCCGACACTATAATGAAAATTATCAATCTTTTGCGAAGAGGCGCTTTCCGGAAGTCCCAAATAAAACTTGGGTTTCCCGGAAGTCAAGTCGGGTATTAAGCCGGTATGAAAATGAGAGGCCATTCGTTTTAGAAATTGCCAATCCGTCTCCTGGTATTGGATGATAAATTTTTTTATTGTATCCCCTCGAGTGACCGTATCGTTACAATCCGCTCCCGAATACTCATTAATTACGTTGTTAATAAGGTCTTGATATGTCATATCCTTATTTTGAAACGATCGGCTTTTCTGTTTGATATCCATCAAATATGTATGGGATAAAGCTTCGCCTTCAATATAGTAGATATCCCGCACTGATTTAACCTTGATGTTAGTGACAATCCCTTTAAAAACACTAACATTATCTGTGGAAACACCTCTTTGGTTTATTTCAATGGGTGTCTGCGCTTCGGTCATCTCTATATATTTATCTTTTTGGTCTTCCGATACTATCCCAGTAAAAAAAGCTTTGGTATGTTCGTTTATCTTTTTGACAATTTTTAATTCCTGCAATGAAATCTGATACGGTTTCAATTCTAGATTATGATACCCAGTAATTGTAGCGCTCACCAAAATCCCTCCCTATTTTTTGCCTAGTCCTATACGAAAAGGCTATCTGATGATTACTGTTTGACTGTTTCCGGCATAAGAAAATCCTCTACCGGCGAACCCTCTTCTAATATATCTTCAATCTCACTTTTATTAATCCACTTGGTGAAGACCCCTAGGCTATCAACTTTCATTTCAAATTTTTTAGCAATGTCAAATTCGTACTTTCCTTTTGCTAATTGAATTGTGTCTTTCAATTCTTGTCTCATTTCAAATTGACACCCCTGATAGATAATTATTGGTTTGACTCGATATGCCGCTGTAATCTCGCTTTTAGCGACAGTTTTCTTAAACACACCGTCTTTAGGCATAAAACCATCTGCTTGATCAACACAATCCTTAGAAATCAACCGGTATTCATTATCACCCATTTTAAAAAGTTGATATTCTTTACCATGATAAATTCCAAAGGAGCCGTTTTTAATACTACATCCGGAAAAATCCCGGCGGGGAATGTTCTCTGTTGCTTCTTTTGCAACTCCTTGAATGATTATCAATGTGTCCAATATTCCTTTGGCTATCGGTCTCCATTCATCCATCTCTTCTTCCGGACAGTTAAAGTTGATAATCAAAGCCTGTTTATCCAACTCAGTAACGGACAGATAATTGTAAATATTCGTATCCAGAGCCGGAGAGATGAATTCGAAATAACCAGTGTCTTTTTGATTTATATTTTTCAAGCCGCTGGCCACCCATCTAATGGCGGGTTGCATTTTCCTAATAGTTTCAATCATAAAATCGCTAAATTTTTGTATGTCTTCATTTTCAAGAGCTGTTCGAGTGTGGCTGAATGTAATATTTACAGTACCGGCTTCATTGGTGATAATCACCTCAGGCTTTCTTTCCGCCGGATACTTCAAGGCAATAGTCTCCGCCGGCATAATCAGGAAATCTTTGGGAAGCCGCAAACTAATCTTATAGTCTAATAGTTTCCGTTCTTCAAAGATGATGACTTGGCCGTCTATATCCAAAGAACCCGTTTGAATGCTTTGGAAAATCTGCTCTTCTCTTAACTTTTGGTCTTTCTCAATTTTTCTTTGATTAATTAACCCAATAATTTTTTCATCCATAACATACTCCCTAGCGATCACGCCTAATCAATGATCATCCGTTCCATCTCACCCTGCTTCGGACCGTGATGTTGCTTGACCCCGCTCTCCAACTCTTTGATGATTAACGCCAAATGACGGTAGATTTCAAAATTGGTATATTCCTGGTACTCCAGTTCCCGCCGGTTGGTAAGGTAATATAAGATCAACTCCCGGCTGACCGGCTTTTGGCTGAGGCAGGTCATGGCGAAGTTTAAGTCATAGGCATTGGTGCTATTACATTTTAAAACAATTCGCGCAAAATAGCGGAGAATCATCGGATTTAGGGTCGCTACCTCCGGCGCGGCATGTGGCGCGTGAATCACATTAATCGTATTGTATTCAGTAGCCAAATCGAAAAAATCGGTATAATCCGAACGGAGCGCTGCGCCTTCCCGTAGTTTAAACCGGCCTAATTCCATCTCGTCTGCGGCAATCTCCAAATTATCATCGAGGAGAACCTCGGTAAATCGTGAACTGAAATCCCCCGCGGCTTCCTCAGTCAAAAACTTCACTTTAATTAAAATTTCCTTATTAATATTAAAGTAAGGGATCTGCAGACAATCCTCCAACAGATATAGGCATTGATCATGTTTAACAATACCTTTAGTGATAGTGATTTTATCCTCGCCGATAATCACCTCGGCCCCGGCAACTACACCGTCGGAATAATCGACAAAATAAATATCAAAGAAATTCCTAGGAAAATCCCGTAGATTCTCCAACATCTCTTTTTTTAAAATTCGTCCTCTAGCAAAAAGTGGAACTACATTAGCGAACATCGCTGTTACCTCCCGCTTTCCACTCACCCTCCCGTTTAACCTTCCAATTCAGCGATCACGGGGATGAGCAGTTTATTTCAACCCGTCAAAAAAGTCCAACTCCGATAGATCATCCTCAAAGGGAAAATAGTGCCGGTTCCCAATATACAGCTGATCATCCATCCGGGCTATGGGCAATATATCAAAACCCCAGTTATTATTGAGAGTAAACACGAAAAAGCGTGACTCGCCGTTACGGATCGTGTCCGTATCTTCCTGTAAGATAATTCCCGGATATTCGGAGCAAATCGTCTCCGGTGTAATCAGCTCATAAGTGCTGGAATCGTTTTTGTATACATATTCTCCCTGCAAAATGCCTTCCTGGGTCTTTAAATAAAAGATGATCTCCTGGGTACCGGTAGGGCGAGAAATGAACCCCTTCGCCTGATTCATCTTTTCCAAGCAGGAGATGAGTGTCTTCTCTTGTTTCGTATGGGTAAAAGCTGTAATCGAATAGGGGATTACATGGACATCATTGGAGACCGTCGCTTCGATCTCGCCGATGGTCTTGGAGTTGATATAACGGAGAATGCCCCGCAAACAAGAGAGCTTCAAATCGGGAATAAATTCGTCTTCCGCTTTTTTCTGCTTAAACTCAATGCTTCGCCCGGGAACAAACTCTTTTAATGCTTCCCGGAAAGTATCAATCCGACAAGATTGCCCCGTCAACTTAATCAATGAGTAACTTTGAAGCTCCCGGCTCTCATAAAACTTCTCCAAAAATTTACGAACAATGTCATAAATATCGGCTTTGATCAGTTTGTTGATCTCTTTAATGTTGAAGACTACGTCCGGAAAATCATATTCAAACTTTAAGGCTTGATTATTATCTCTGAGGGAAAGGCACCATTTATTCAAAGTAGTGATATGCAAGTCACTTTCCCGCTCGTCCAGATCCGAGTAAACAAAACGATTACGGAGAATATTGGTCTTTTGAAAAAACTCCTTCTTCATATTGTCCGCAATCTCCCACAAGAAGTAAAAGTTGTTCTTGATGCGTTGGTATTCTTCGCGGGAATGATTCTCATACTCCTTGAACCGAGTGGGGATTACCTTTTCAGCCTCTTCATAGGCAGCTTCAAACTTTTCGTAAACTTTATCTACGCCCATCTCATCCACAAAACGGAAGATGTCAATATTGGGAACATCGACTAATTCATCAATGGTAATAATTGCTTTTTTATTACGATAATAATGGGCAAAAACCACCTTCATAAACTGTAAAATCCGATAAGTAATATTATTCCCGCCAAAATTAGTGTCGCCGTTTTCAAAGGTAGTATGGATCTCCACCTTATAGGAGATATAATCTTCGATGATCTTAAAAACACACGAAGATAAATCGGTAGTACCACCGCCGCAATCAATCACCAATGCCTTGTATTCCTTACCATCCACGAACTTACGTTTATCAATCTGGTCGGCAATGGTATTATAGAGCACCGCCATTCCTTCATCCAGAACCTCTTCCGATTCCACCTGATATTCAGTGAGAATCTCGCTGAACATCTTGATAAACTGCGGTTTTAGCTTTACCGGGCTGGAAATATGCAAATTGTTAAACTTACACTTGAACTGGCGCTCGGCAATATCAATGATGTATTTCATGTAGGCCCGGATCAAATTACCCCGGGATATAAGGGCGGTGTTGCCTTGCTCATCATATACCTCTTCCATCTTATTATAATCATTGACCCACCGCTTGATCCCCTGAAACACACTGGCATTTCCGGTGTAGTCATTCTTTTTAATCAGTTGTTTGGCCTCATAACCGAAGAGAAATTGAATATGTTGCGAATCGGCGCAGTTGGCGGTATAGATCACTGTCGGTAGGGCTTCCACATATTTTTCTTCTTTAGCGGTGACATCCAGAAACTTGACAAAATTAACCTCATTGAGGCGGATCCGTTCGTTTAAGATATCGTTATAACAAGGTTCCGAGACATAATTGCCGGTCAGGTAAGCCCCGGCGGTAGTGTTGGATGTTCCAAAATCAATTGCCAGTACAATGCCGGTGGCCTCCAAATCACGGATCTCCAAATCGACGATGGGTACCTTAAAACAAGCTAAGCTCGTCGGATGCGCCTGTTTATCTGAATAATAAGCCTTATAGAGATATTCCGAATCGTCTTTTTTAAAAAACAACAGGCTGTAATTACGATTGTTGGACTTGTGAAGTCTAAGGCACTCCTTGGCGGCGACCAGATAATAACGGCGTTCCTCAGGGGAAGAGTGGTCTTTCACCAAATTTAGAATACCGCATAAGTCATTAGCTTCATTCATTAATAATAAATTGGACTCTTCGATATCCTTGTCGGTGATTACTTTATATTGATCATCCTTACTTAAACCTAATTCGTGATAAAAAACGATCTTGGCCGGGATTTTGATCTTATCCTGTCCCGGTAAGGTAGCTCCCAGGTATTTGGATAAAACCGCTTCCACTTTTTCAAAACCATTTCCCTTAAATTTATCTATTAAATAGCTTCTCTCAGCGCCCCGATATTTGAGAATGAGTTTGATCAGGCTTTCCCGGTCCAGGTTATAATAAGCCATTCCTTTGACAATTCTAGTCTCATAACAGATATTCCGTAATTGCAGCGTAGTCAATTCTTGCAATTCTTCCCGAATAAATCTCCGTTTTAGATCATCTTTAATCAAGACTGGTTTATATTGCGGCATCCGTCTTAACCTCCATTACATATTCTTCATCTTTGAAAATTCGTCCATCAATAAAGAGCGATACTATCGACTTTCATTGCTTCATCATTGTCGATGATTCCAAAATGATAATCCCAATAAATCTCGGTCCGAAATCGCAAGGGCAAAAAAACTTCTAAAATGGCGTCTAATTTTAGCAGGTTGACTGTGCTTGGTTCATATTCCAAAAAGAGTATAATTTCTTCCTTAACTTCATAATTCACATAAATAATGGACCGGGGGAAAATCTTAATAATGGTATCCTTCAGCAAATCAATCATTGCACCGGTCCGGTATAACCGGTAGACATTTCTGGCGACCAGATCCTGCTCGTCCAGGCTTAACTCTCCAATTACCTGTTTCACCTTCGCCCCGAGACGGCCTTCCTTGATATCCCCAAAGATAAAACGGATATAATACTCGGTTTTAGTCATACCTAATCTACGGTCAATATCCGCCAAAAAATGAATGGCCATATTAAAAAGGGCATTTCTTAGCTGAACATCTTCCTGATTATCGGGGTGGAAATAATCTCTGAAAATTTCAAAAAAGCGATAATAAGGATTAATCTCTATCTCCGGTTCAGCCTTTTGCAAATTCAACATCTTTGGGCTTAATTCCATATATGCGGAATAAACCCCAGCCATCAAAAACCGGAGCTCTCTTTGGGGGATACCCTCTCGCTCGGCATTGATAACATAATCCCAGATGTAATTCATAACAATACTCCATAGCACTCATATTCCGGAAAAAACATTTGGACTTCGGAGACTAAAAAACTTACCATATCGTAGCGGAGAAAACTATTGGTTAATGCTTTAAACTTTAAGGCCATTATCTTTTGGTCATTAGCGAGCCGGATATCGTCGGTAATAAAAAAATTCATATCATAGGTTAAGCGTTCTTCCGCTCGATCCCCACTTAATTCAATGGATTCCAATTGATAATCACCGGATACTTCAAAGGCGCCGAGGATCCGGATAATTTCCGCCTTAGTCCGGATGGCTACCGAATGTTTTTGGGCGTAATTGTTAAGAAAAGTGGAATTACGCCTATTGCAAACCAGTGGTAACGGATAAACCCGGTCCTGGTTAGAGGAAGGGCGGGTTATTTTTAAGAGATTCCAGTTGGTAGAGCGTTCTTCCGGGCAAACCACCGCAATTTCCGATTGGTTGCGGGTAAGGTATCGGAAGTGGTCCGTTTCTTCATCAACCAGATAGCCGTTATCTTCACCAAGCTTGGCAATGGAGATCACATGTTTATAATTGACCCGATCAATGGCTGCTACCGGAAATCCATTACTACGCGCCGATACCCGTTCAATGTTCCAAAGCAAAACCATCCTGGTCATCTTGTATTCTTCATATTCCGCCAGATCAAAGGTGATTTCCTTAATCTCTTCCTTAGGATTTAACTCCCGGTCGCATTGGATCAGGCAGACGTCAAAAAAGCGGTTGACGTATGCGAAATTTACAGTTTTCCAACCAACACTATTCTTAAGAAAAAGATGATACAACCGTTCAATCTCTTTGGTATAGCGTCGGTCCGGTTTCAAACACACCTTGATTTCATATTCATCAAGGTTGGTCCGGATCGTTCCGCGATAGGTATGGGGGGAATCCACTAATTTTTTGACCTGGGAATAGTCGCATTTCATGAAGATGTTAAATAACTTAACCTCCTCATTTTGGGCGAGTTTTACGGCAATCTCCCCCATATCGTATTGAATTTCTTCCAAATCTTCCCCAAAAACCGGATAGAGAAATTCATCAATGGGATCGATCTCTTGTTGATGGCTTACGGTCATATAAATTTGATAACGGCTTTCCGTATCTTCAACTTCGTTGAAAACACGTTCCATCAGTTCCCGATTGACTGTTTCCTGATAATCAATGAGACCTGAAAAACACCCCATCACAATGTTTCTCAATAATTTTCGCTGGTCTAAATCTTCAATGCCGTTTAGTTCTTCTAGGAATTGTTCTTTCATGCCGTGTTCCTTTCCAGTTAATCAAAAGGGTTAAACCATTTTCGCTTATCTTCCGTTTCCGCTATTTTTTGATCCAACCGTTTCACTTCATCGTTCATCTTTAAATCGTTGTATATCTGACGGGCCAGATTGTAAAGAGATAAGGCGTTTTTATATTTTTTCGCATTAGCTCTTTCGTCACCTTGTTTCTCATAATTCTGGCCGTCCTCATAACGCCGGTTACATTCCTCACACTCTTGCAACCTGGTCTGTAGCCGCAATAATTCCTTAGTATCGCCAAGCTCTTCATAAATTGATTTCGCCATCATATAAAAATCAATGGCCTCTTTATACTTGTGGGCATAATATTTCTGGTTTCCTTGTTTTTCAAATTGTTTGGCTGAAGCCAACTTTTCTTTTTTCATGGCCGAGTCGCTTAATTTCATCTCCACCACCCGGGACATCTCTTCAAATCCCACTTTATTGGCAATAGCGCCGGCTTGGGTATATTTTTCTTTAGCTATTTGGTAGTCCTTTAGATCAAATGCTTGGTCTCCCTCCGCAACCAACTTTAAAACCATGATATAGCCATTAGCCCTATTGATTCGGAGCTGGATTCCTTTCCGATCCTGATTAATCGAAGTCGCTTTTCCGTCCGCTTCCAGGTAACCGGTTAATGCTTGCTGATAGTTTTTAGTCTCAAAATACTTATCCGCGTCTACAAGACCTTGAGTTAGTTCATGCTTCTCTTGTAACTTGCCTTCTCTCACTTTGTCCCGGGTCGATTCTTTGATCATTCTGATTCCTTTGATTGCGTCCCCATAAGCCGTTAACGCTTGTTGATAGATGCCCTCAATGAAAAAATCATCACCCTTGGTTTCATTACTATCAATACTGGCAATTATCTCAATTTTCTTTAACTGATTGGTTTTAACAGCTTGAATTTGTCTTCCGGCTAATAATACAACCAACCCTACGACTAGGACCGCCACTAATACGGCAGCTGCGGTTATAAGTGTCTTTTTAATTTTTTTGGCCTTGCTTTCAGCATTGTCCTTAAATGTCTTTCCCACAAACACAGTTGCGATTGTATAATTATTTAATACATCATTTTGCTTCTCTAACATTAGTTCCTCAAGAATATCCGCTAAGGTTTCCGGTTCCTCGATACCCTTCACGGCGTCAATCATCTCTATATTATTGATGTTTTCCCAAAATCCGGCGGTGCACAGGATGATTACATCGCCGTCATTAAGAAAAACCGACCGGGAGAGGACCGGCTTGAATCTTTTTTGGATTCCAAAATAATTGACGAGATTATTATGTTCCTCGTGTTCATTAACTTCGTCATCAGTGATTCGGCCCGATTCCGCCATCAGTTGGGCGATACTCTGATCTTTACTCTTTAGGTTTAGGCGATACTGCCGGAAATGATAAAGCCGGGCATTTCCAGAGACTATCCAAATCATTTTGGAATAATCCGTCACCATCATCACCACACTGGCCTTAAGGCGTACGTTCCGGCTTTCAGTTTGTAGTTTCCGGTGGGCTTTGAGTAAGTACCGTTTTAACTTGATCCGGGACAAGGTGGGATGTTCCAAAAAATCCTCAAAAATACTTTGAGCGACGATTTCCGCGCTTTCTCTTTCCTCATCCGAATCCAAACCATCGGCGGCGATCCAGATCGCCGTATCGTCCAGTTCCATAAAGCCGAAATAATCTTTATTATCCCGGAAAGTTCCCGGCTCGGTTATAAAAAAAGTCTTAAAATCACTACTGGTCTTTCTCATAATCATCTCTCCATTGCCTTGTAACCAAAATAGTCCATAACCTATAGTGATTACAAAAATATTAAACTCAATAATTTGTATTTCATGATGCCGTAGTACTCAATATTTACTTTGAATTGTTCTTTTCCAAGATGATAATGGTCGCATTATCTTGGTTTTTTATATTTTTAGCTTTGATAATGTTAATAATCTCTTCAGCCGCTTTATCAGGGGGCAGGTTTTTCATAAGCGCCTTTTCCATCTCAATCTCGGTGATGCTGTTATAGACACCATCACTACAGAGGATTATCCGGTCGCCATGTTGTAATTTAATCGCCCGCTTACTGGTGATGATTTCATGGAAATTTTCATGCCCGATATAATTGGTAAGGCGTTTCTTTTTGGGGTTATTTAAGACTTCTTCCTTGGAAATATGACCCGAAAGGTACTCCTTTTCCAGCATCGTTTGGAAAATCTGCTTTTGGTTTAAATTTTGAAACTCTTGATTACGAAAAAGCGCGATAGCGCTATCGCCTACCGAAGCCCAGGACAAGTACCCCTCGGATATAACCACTACCACCATGGTTGTGCCGGTCTTCTTTTCCTTAGCTTTTTCAAGGAGTTTCTCATTGCTTAGCAGTAAAGTATCGTGAAAAAATTTGTCCACCGGTTCAATCTGCCGTTTTTTAGTAAACTCTTTCACAAACAAATTTACCACCAAGCTGCTGGCCATCTTCCCGTTAGAGTATCCGCCCATTCCATCGGCAAGGGCCGCCATCACTCCGTGTTCATTAATAACACTAGTAAAGGAATCCTCTTGCTCACTACGGGCGCCGATACTTTGCGCATTGCCAATGATAATTTCCGGTTTCTTCCGGGTGTTCATCAAAAAATGGCGGATTAAAAACAATATAAATATTCCCATTAGAAATCCGGCGCTTATTAAAAATGGAGAATCTATCATAACGCCTCTTTATCAATCTCAACCAAGTTATTATTGTCCCATTCGAAGTGTATTCCACATAAAGGAATGAAGATAAACTTGCTTTTCCCCATTTGAATCAGATCATAGGTAGCTAATTCCACAGGAGAATAAACCGCCTCATTATTGTGATAGACCAGTCCGACGCCGTCACCTGGGATTAAGAAGAAATTTCTTTCCTGCGGATTGTAACTAATCACCGCATGGTTCTTTCGGGATATAGCGGTATCACCGGGCAAATAGATATGCATCTCTTCCGAACGGCCGATAAAATTTTTCTCCGGCCTAATCCGGAAATCTTGTCCTTTCATTACACCTTCGATACAAACCACCCAACCGACGACCGGATCAAATCCCTCATGTTGATCATCCCAAAAAGCTAATGTTTTGGCGTTATTATCATTAGTATGGGATATCGTCTGAAACTTTCGGACACTCTTATTGGAACTACGTTTCGAA
>JAAYEK010000294.1 GCA_012728785.1 Bacillota bacterium
ATTTTTTTGAGGTTTCTTTTTGCTTTATTCGAGTAAATGATCTGAAATTCAGTCATTCAACCCCGAATTCTTTCATGATCTCTTCCTCGGTATGTACCCTTCCTGCCTTGATATCTTCCAGGGCTTCTTCGATACCTGCTATCTCTTCGGTTGTCAAAGGATCAGGATCTATAGCACATGATAAAAGACGCTCGATCACCGCACTATAGGATTCCCGTGGGTGTGTTTTCAGATTTGACAGTTGTTCTTTCAAGTCTGATCGAATGTAAATAGTAGAAGCCTCTTGCATAATTTACCTATAGGTGTCGATAGGTATTGATAGTTGTGTCTGCTAATTATTTCGATCAGCACGGCACAGCCTGATCCATGCTGGCACACTTATCGTAAGAATTTCTTATAAATCTAAACTCACGGTATTCCCAGAAAAAATGATTCATTAAATTACAGAGGAATCGGAATATTCAAACCATTTTTTATGAAAGACATTCGAATAGAGGATTCTTTCTCATATTCTTCCGGGGTGAGAAGAATCAGATCTATAGGTACTTGGTACCGCTCAGTAATTCGATGCAAAGCAGGTTTGATTTGTTTTCTTCGGTGTAGTGAATTGAGATTATGAAATGAGGGTGATATGATAGCGATATCTACATCACTCCCATCCGTTGCAGTTCCATCTGAATGAGAACCAAAAAGAACAAGAGCGGATACCTCGATTCCAATTTCTCGAATTTCTATCAGGAGATCATCAATCAAAGCCCTGATTTGTGTATCCATATGAGAGACCTCCTGTGTTCAGATAATTAGTATTTATCAATTATCTGTTTGCTTATAACGGTACAGCATAATCCATTCCGGGTCGGCACACTTATTTGTACGAGTCTCCTCACTCGTTGTATGACCGCCCCCCAGAAGGTCACAAAGAAACGACTTGTGGCGTATATCGACCCGGAAATCTATGAATTGATTGAGAATGATTCCATATCCCATAACTGTTCTATCTCAAAGAGCACGGAAAAAATGCTTCTTCACTCACTAAAGGAAAAATCCTCAATTGAGTCCCAATATCCCATAGAATTTCAGAATATCGAATTAACGGTATTGAGCATCTTATCGAATCTGCCCTTGGAAATAATTGAAAGATTATCAGAGCAAATAACTTCTTCACCGATATTTCAGGGGAGAGAGAGTTCAGTCCATGCTGTTCCGGCACAGACCGGCATACAATACAATATGCCACAGACTCAAGTTGTTGTTTCCCCATCAATGCCGGAAGTACCTGAACCGTCTTATTCTATGATTGATTCAATGTATCAAGATCTAATTCCAGCACAGACTGGCACAGATCAACACAGCACACAAACGTGTTCAGAATGTAATGATCATAAGAAAGAACTGGATATTTCTGAAGAGAACCCTAACCAAAAAATAGCCATTAATAATCTCCTCCCTGCCTGTTTATCCATCGACCAAACCATTTCATCGAATTCTTCTATAGGGCAGACTCAACAAATCGCTATTGATCTGAAACGATACATGCAGGATCATAATCTAACTCAACGGTCCTTTAAAGCAAAATATGGAATAGATGTCACAAAAATGAAAAACTGGATCCTCGGTACTCGCTCAATGAACCTGAGTACCATAATGAAAATCCTGCAAATCATACATTCATCTAATCCATAGTCAAAAACGCTCACCCCTGTGACCGTGCCACCTACCCCCGACCCCTCCCTCCAGGCCAAACCCCAGGAGGGAGGGGAGACTCGTTGCTCCAGGGACGCCTTTGGCTCGGCTCGCACCCCGTCGCTTCGCTCCTCCGCAAGCCGCCCTTTCGCAAATAAAACTATGAGGGTTGCCCCCCTTGTAAAATCAATTGAACGAAAAGGGGAAAGTCGCATATCACTCCGTTTCACTTCGTGAAATGCTCCTATTGAACACTCCTTCAGTCAAGGCGGCATCCCGGCAAGCCGGAAAGCCGCTTTCCTTCAGTCGTTCTGGCGGTACATTTGTAAGATAGAAATGGTTGTGCTCCGCTTCACAGAAACCCTTCTTCTCTGCGGTCCTCCTGCGTCCGGTCCTCGTTCATCAGGGATACTGCTCCGCTCCGGGCGTTAGTACTACCGGCGAAAAGTTGACTCTGCCTGTCAGCCAAGATGTCTGCCAGGCAGGTCAACCGTTCGCCTTACCCCATATTAGGAGGTTGATCTAATCGAAAAGTGAGAAGTCGAAAAAAACACCCCCACCAACCTCCCCCGCTGGGGAGGATATTGACCCGCCTTACCCGCCCGCTCCGACATAGTCTCCGCTCTTGGGCGGGTAGACGCAATAGGGCAAAAACAAATTTTGCCCTAATCCATCCATATAATATACAGATTGAACCACATTGATTATTGATGAAACCCTATAGTACCCCATGAAGTTCTATACTACTGATGAAGTGGCAGAGATGTGGGGGTTTAATAAGAAATTTGTACTCAGGATGATCAAAGAAGGGAATCTCGCCGCTGTGAAAATGGGTACAGAATATCGAATTACTGATGAACAAATAGAAGACTATGTAAAACGGAACACAGTGAATACCACTCAAACAAAATTGGCAGAGGAAGAACCCAAACACAACTAAGAATTTTCCTCTGCCGCTCATCTTATGGAACTTAAAAAAATATAAGGACGATGTAAAACACGTTCTCTGTATTTATTAGAATTTTTTGGGTTTCGCCGCGTATGTAACCCGCCGTGGGGGGGACACGCCCCCCCAAGATGGTTAATACTGCTCCTGGGGGATTCGGGCACAGCCCTTCACCCCCAGACCCCCGAGACATGATAGGGGAGTGGTCACCGAGGGGTTATGAGAGGAGCGAGCGAAGCGAGCGATGTCCCCAGATATCATAATTGAGAGAATAAATTCCCTAGATACACCGGCCCTGAATAAAAATAAGATTTATCAGAAGGCAAGGGCCGGATCCGTGTATTCCCACCGCGTGAGCGGTGGGGGAAAATTTCCCAAGCCGTAAGATTTATATATACCTTTGACGCCCGATAGAACCCGATAAAAAATTAAGAGATG
>JAAYEK010000213.1 GCA_012728785.1 Bacillota bacterium
GCCGTTTGAGCGGAACATTGGCTTCATAAGCATCTTGCTGCTCGGTATCGTTCAGCCGGTCCTTCTTACTGAAAGTCTACCCTGGCGTCACTTGATTGACGGTGATTTGATGCTCGCCGATCTCCTTGGCTAGGACGCGGTAAATGGCATCCATCCCCTTTTTACCCGTGGCCCCGGTTATGACTGTCACCTTACCTGATAAATCGATTTGTATTTATTTCGCTATTTCCCATCCTTTTCCTGTTAATATGACAGGCTATAAAAAGAAAGTACCACAGTACTATTGCATATTTCTTCAAATCAAGATTATATATAGAATATGTTTGTCCTTCCGATAGTGGAAAGTTAACGAAGATAACTATAAAAAAGGAGAATGGTCCAATGAAAAAACTTATTTTAAGTCTGTTTTTTCTCTTTGTTCTGGTAGTAAATAGTTTGGTAGTGGCTGATGAACCTAAAGTTACCATTCACTATCAAAACTATGCCCAATTTGAGTTGATCAGTCCGGAGGGAAGCCGAGTATTGATTGACATTTATAAACCCGACAATCTATCAACTCCGGCAACAGCTGAGGATTTACTCTTAACAACCCACGGTCATTGGGATCATCGCAGCGCTACTTTTTTGAAAAACTTTCCTGGTAAACAACTGTACATCAGGTCCGGTAATTTGAGCGCAAATGGAGTTAAGGTGACCGGGATCGCTGCCGGTCATAATGATGGAGACCCATTTTTGCCCGAAGGCGGCGCCAATTATATTTTCTTGATTGAAATGGCCGGATTGCGGATAGTTCATTTCGGAGATATCGGGCAAAGCGAACTTACCCCGGATCAACTGAACGCCATTGGCCGGGTGGATATCGCTCTGACTCAGTTTGACAATAGTTATAGTAATATGAACATCACTAATCTTAAAGGTTTTAACCTTATGGACCAGGTCAATCCAAAGCTGATTATCCCAACACACTTAAGCAGTATCACTGCTGAATATGGGGTTAAAAAATGGCAGGGTTTTTATGGTGAAAATACATTACGGATTGGTAAATCCGACCTAGAAGGCTCAACCATATTGATCATGCTAGGGGCAAATGGGGATTCCTTTGGCAAGAAAATGTCGAGAAAATGGACCGATAATTAAATAGGCGGTAAACAAGGAATACCTCTAATCCTTTAAATCGTTAGCTTTTTTGAAATTAATTGAAAACTTTAAACTAAAAAGCAAGTCCGTCATAAAACTATCACGGGTTTGCTTTTTTGATCCGCTTTGGCTTTTATGCCAATTTCAACCTTTTAAAATATTGATCGTTTCCCATTTAAATATATTTAAATACAAATGTTTCTATATTTTATCTACGTATAATTAAAAGTAGTAGTCCCAACTAATTAGTTGGGACTACTACTAGGTTGACCACCATAATTAGTCGGTGTAAAATTTAAAAGGTTTATCCGTAAGCAGAGACTGGATGAAACCGAAAGGAGGCAACTGTAGAACTATCTTTTTATCACAACACGAAGACTCAAATAAAGGAGGACAGAAATTTAGAATGTAAAAATTTGGTATCAA
>JAAYEK010000214.1 GCA_012728785.1 Bacillota bacterium
CCAAAAAAGAAAGGGGTTCTGTCTTGTCCAAAGTAATCGTAGCCGCCACTCAGATGGCTTGTTCCTGGAATATTGACGCCAATATCGCTAAGGCCGAGAGTTTGGTCCGCCAGGCAGCAGCCGCAGGAGGGCAAATCATTCTGCTTCAGGAATTATTCGAGACACCCTATTTTTGTCAGGTTAAAGATGAATCCTATTTTAATATGGCTTCTGAATTAGCTAATAATAAAGGGATTCAACATTTTCAAACCATCGCCCGGAAACTAAAAGTGGTTTTACCTCTCAGTTTCTTTGAATCCGGTCCTGAAGGCCGTTACAATTCGGTGGCGATTATTGACGCTAACGGTGAAATATTAGGTGTCTACCGTAAAACCCATATCCCGGACGGACCGGGATACGAAGAAAAGTTTTATTTCACTCCCGGTAATACCGGTTTTCAAGTCTGGCAAACCCGTTATGCCAAGATTGGGGTGGGAATTTGCTGGGACCAGTGGTTCGTCGAAGCCGCCCGGTGTATGGCTTTGATGGGAGCGGAAATCCTTTTCTATCCGACCGCCATCGGCTCCGAACCGAATCGTTCGGAAGTGGATTCCAAAGACCATTGGCAGCTTTGCATGCAAGGCCACGGAGCAGCCAATATTGTTCCGGTAGTGGCTTCCAATCGGATTGGCACCGAAACCCTCGGTGATTCGAAAATTACTTTCTATGGTTCTTCATTTATTACTAACGAAGTCGGCGCCATTATCGCTGAAGCGGACCAGCAGACTGAGGGAATAATCACTGCCGAGCTTGATCTGGAGCAAATCGCTAAGTACCGTGATTATTGGGGCATCTTTCGCGACCGCCGCCCGGAGATGTATGGGCGGATAGTCACTGGATTTAATAAAGTTTAACCGGAAAAAATGATACAAGGATTTGTTTGAGGATGTAGATGTTGATGGAGGTAAAAGGCATAGTGCTTCCCTAAATACAAAAAACCCGCTTTATAGCGAGTTTTTCACGACCTTTTGCTTATTTTTAGATTATTTCGACTCCCTCTTTCAATACTTCAGTCACAAACCCGGTAGGCTCGATATATTCCCGGTAAGTGAAAGGAATGGGTTGAAAATCATAACTATTATATTTTCGCGCCCTGTTCAGCAAAAATTTGATCCCATTCACCCGGGAAGTTCCTTCAAAATAGTCCGAAAAAATTGCCAAGTCCACATCACTGTCCTGATGATAATTACCGCGGGCGTAAGACCCAAATAGAACTGCCTTCTGCACTGGTATCTCCTTGCTCAATTCCGCGATATATTCCCGAACAGCATTATCGATTATTTTAGGGATTTGAGCCATAAAAACACCTCCTTGGCTTTGAACAAAACTTATTGGGCATGTGTTTGGTCTACAGTAGCAGATAACCGTGAATACCTGCGAATTTTGATTAGAGCCTAAATTTATCTCAGTCTACCAACGGATACTCTTCCCTTTGTTTCTTCGTTTATGATTGTACGTTATCAACGAACGTAAATCAATTCTAATGTAGGTTTAAAACGACCAAAAATGCAGCATTTACTTTCAATTTCTATTCCTTCCTTATTCTTGTATAATATTCTGTACGCCATTAACGACCGTCGGAGTGTAATCAAGTAATATACAAACAAATAGCTAAATACTATAATGAGGTTGTACGGTATGAGCGTACAGATGAATCAAATTATGTTTGATTAAGGAGCCGTAAAATGGATACTTTAGGCGCGAAACTAAAAAAACTTAGGGAAAATAGGAAAATTTCTTTGCGGAAATTAGGGGGAATGGCCCATTTATCTCATTCATTTATTGCCGATATTGAATCCGGGCGGAGCAATCCGTCAATAGATACTTTAAATGCCCTTGCTAAAGCTTTGGATGTGCCGGTTACGGAACTAATCGGGAAAAATGCCAATCAAACAACTGTCGATATTGACTCAAATATCATCCAAACTCACGAGGACCTCCCACCGGAAGCTTTGAAGGAAATCGAAGACTTTCAAGCTTATATTCGGTATAAATATAAGAAGCGGATTATAAAACAAGGGAAGAGTTAATAAGGCGAATAAGTGACGCCCACCTAATTATGCTAACTGTTAATACCTCCTATTCCATAGGATATCTTTCACTTCTTCACTGTCAAAAAAGTTATAACACTGTTATCTCCATGAGCATTATTTCCGGGAATTTAACTTATAATTATCGTCGCATTGTTGTTAAGTTCATTGATGATCCGAACAAACTTTTTTCGTTTATCGGGGTCAAATAGCTTAATAAAACTTTGCGGTTTAGTAAGTTCAGCTACATTCTCAACATAACCATTCTGTTTAATGTTAACCTTTTAGGAGCGATCAATCGATGAACCTTATTTTACCTTTTACTCTTTTTAAAATAACTATTAGAGGCTCTGTTTAAGAATATTGTTGTTTTAATTAACGTATAACCTGTAAGAAAGTCGGGTAAACCCTTTCTGGACAGACCACCAAGTTTTTGACTGGGGCATCCTTCCTTATAAAAGGATTTAACTAAGGAATATCGAATCAACCATTAAATAGATAGATCCCATCCAAATTCTATCAGGAGGGTTCCCCATGTTACAGTTTACCAAAGAACTTCTTAAAAACCAAAAAGACGAGATCACCAGCTTCCATATTTATAAAGCCATTGCGACTAAACAAAAAGACCCCGCTAATGCCAAATTATTGAGTGAAATCGCTGCCGATGAAAAAGGCCACTACGCTTTACTCAAAAGACACACCAAAACCGAGGTCCGCCCCTCATGGATTAAAATCATCTGGTACCTTATTATAGCCAAAATACTGGGTATCACCTTCTCCTTAAAACTTCTGGAGAAAGGCGAAGAAACTGCCACCAAATCCTATAACGCATTAATAGCACAGTTCCCGGAGTTAAAAAAAGCTCTTGAAGACGAGGAAAAGCACGAACAAGAATTGTTGGGTTTAATCAATGAAGAGCGTTTAAATTACATGGGCTCGATTGTACTGGGACTGAACGATGCCTTGGTGGAGTTGACCGGTGCTTTGGCAGGCTATACCTTTGCCATCCAAAACAGCCGGATTATCGCCCTCATCGGATTGATCACCGGAATCTCGGCCTCCTTTTCCATGGCCGCCAGTGAATTCTTATCAAAAAAACAGGAGAAAGAGGATAACGCCTTTAAATCAAGCGTTTACACGGGTATCGCCTATATTATCACTGTGTTTTTACTGATCCTTCCCTATCTACTGCTACCCAACCATTTTCTAAACCTGGGACTTAGCGTACTGATGGCCATCACCATTATTTTGGCCTTTAACTATTACATCTCCGTCGCCAAAGACTTACCTTTTAAAAAACGTTTTCTGGAGATGGCCGGGATCAGCCTGGGAGTAACCGCTATTTCTTTCGGAATCGGCTGGGTGGTAAAGACGTTTTTGGGGTTGGAGATTTAATTAGTAGTCAGAAGTCAGAAGTCAGAATTTAGGAATCAGGAGTGAGGGTTCATTCGTAGAGGTTACTTTGCGGGCTTATACTAGCAAATTAATTCGATGGCATTGGCCAAGCCCTTGATATGGAGGTCGTTCTTAGTTAACTAAGCTCTCTTGAAATAAAAGAACTATGAATATGATTAAACGGAGGGCAAACCATGGAAGCTTGGCACCAGCGCAATTTAACTTATGAAGATTATCCCTTCAATATATTTGTCACTGATATACCGGAGTTCCCTCCCCATTGGCACGAAGAACTCGAAATTATTTATGTTTTGGAAGAAGAATTGGTGATCGGGCTTAATAATGAGATCTACACCCTTAAACCCCGGGATATCTTATTAATCAACAGTAGTGAAGTACACTTTTTCGTCACTCCGCCGAAAAAAAGCAACCGAATCATTCTTCAATTTGAGCCAAGACTTTTCGGGCCTTTCTCAGCAATGATGCGGGAGCATAAATTTATTACACCACATCTCAGCAGCTCCAATGAGTCCCAGACCCAGGTTCACCAAAGCTTGGAGCGACAAACTTTATCGATCATCGACGAATACTCAAAAATGCGCCAAGGTTTTCAACTGGCCATCCAAGCCAGATTATATGATTTTATGGTAGTTTTGCTCCGCCAAGTTCCCATGGAAAAATACTCATCCTTGGAACGAAGCAAACATTTAAAACGGCTTGAACGTTTAGAACATGTCTTTAAATATGTGGCCGCTAATTATACTAAAGAGATCACCTTAAATGAAATTGCCCGGACGGCCAATTTCAGCGTTTACCATTTTACCAGGTTCTTTAAAGAAACTACCGGAATGACCTTTATTCAGTATCTCAACAATTACCGGGTTAGCAAAGCTGTCAAATTATTGACCGAAACCGACGATTCCATTACCGAAGTGGCTTTTCGATCGGGATTTGATAGTATTAAGACTTTCAACCGGGTTTTTAAACATCTCAAAGGATGCTCTCCTTCCTCATTCAAAAAGCAAAGAAGTTAGCCCTTCCCTACTTTAAATCAATTTTTTTCACCCAAAAGCAAAATATGAGAACTTTTGAGCAATTCACGACGAGATTTCTTTGCTAATTCGTTTTATAATAAAAATGGAATTGCAAAATGCTAAGAGGTGATTATATTATGGGATATCATAATTTTAAAACAGCAATTTATGTCACAATTCGGAACATGGAAGAGATTGCCGCTAACCCTGAATGCTTCGAAAAAGAATTTGCTTTTATCGAAAAACATATTCAACTCGATAAAGTCTACCTTGAAACCTACCGAGGCCGACATTTGGTGGACAAAACTAAAGTTTTAAAAGTAAAAGAATTCTTTGCTAATAAGGGAATTCAAACCTCTGGCGGGATCACTACCGATGTCTCGGCAAATTGGGAGTTTCTCTCTTTTTGTTATACCAACCAAGAACATCTGGAACAGTTAAAAAAAATTGTACAGTATACCGCTGAATTATTTGATGAAATTATCCTGGACGACTTCTATTTTACCAATTGTAAATGCGACTCCTGTATCAAAACAAAAGGAGCCCGAAGTTGGTCGGAGTTTCGGACTGATAGATTAAAGGAAGTTTCCGAAGGGATCATCATCAAAACAGCCAAACAAGTCAATCCTAATGTAAACTTAATCATTAAATACCCCAATTGGTATGATGAATATCAAAACACCGGCTATAACTTAAAAGATGAGCCGCAAATTTTTGACCAAATCTATACCGGGACCGAAACCCGCGACCCGAAATATACTCAACAGAACCTCCAACGCTATCTAAGTTATTTCTTAATCAGGTATTTGGAAAACGTTAAACCCGATGGTAATGGCGGTGGCTGGTTCGATACTTTTGATTGTCTTTATAATCTTGGTTCTTATGCTGAGCAGGGTTACCTGACCCTCTTTGCCAAGGCGAAGGAGGTTACCTTGTTTTGCATGAGTTCTTTGTTAAGGCGCGACAATATTTTTGTGCCTATCGCCGGGTTTGTTTTTGATCAGGTTGATCAATTCTTGGGCGAACTGGGCACTCCGATTGGCATCCCGTGCTACAAGCCATATCATTCCTCCGGCGAATACTATCTCCATAGTTATTTGGGAATGTTGGGTCTGCCTCTGGAACCGATGCCCGAATTTCCCACCGGCTCCGAATTGGTGCTATTAACTGAAAGCGCTAAAGATGATCCGCTGATTATGGGCTATATCAAAGAACAATTGACCAGCGGCAAAAAGGTTGTCATTACTTCCGGCCTGCTTAAAGCTTTAAACGGTAATGGGTTTGAGGATATCGCCCAAATACGTTATACCGATCATAAAGTGGCAGTCTCAAAATTCGCCTACCCCTTTTACGAGTGTTCTTTTGGGAACTATGTTGACGCTGCTAAAAAAATTCTGATACCCCAGATCGAGCTTTCAACCAATGACTGTACTCCATTGATTGTTGGTTTTGGGGAAAACAAAAATTATCCGATTTTAATCCAAGTCAAATATGGCTCCGGTATTCTTTATGTCTTAACCATTCCCGAAGATTTTGGGGATCTCTACCACTTGCCCGATGCTATTTTGGGCCAAATTCGCCGCAACTTAACCAATCCCGCCGGAATTTGGTTGGAAGGCCCCGCCAATGTAGGACTGTTTCTTTACGACAACAACACCTTGATCGTGGAATCATTCCTGCCTTACCACTCGGATGTTAAAATATGCTTCGCCGAAGAAGTTAAATTATTTGATTTACAAAGCGGCGCTCGGATGGAAGACCGAAACTCCGACACAAGCGCAGAATTTCAATTCAAAATGGCGCCAACCACCTATCGAGTCTTCCGGTACCAAAAGAAAGCTTGAGTTTAGGAGACAGGAGTCAGGAGACATAAGCCTTTATAATCGCTATTAGTTTATCCCTTTCGACTTTTTAGACTTTCAACTTTAATTATCGGAGTGTTCACTAATGATCAAAGACCTTTTTGTAGATAAAGATTTCTATAAAACCTTTTTTAAACTGGCGATCCCAGTTACAATTCAATACTTTGTTACGGCTTCACTGAATCTGGTTGATAACATTATGGTCGGTCAATTAGGCGCAGTTGAGTTGGCTGCGGTTGGTCTGGCTAATCAAGTCTATTTTTTATTGCTTCTTTTCTTGTTGGGGGTCGGTGGTGGGGCTTCGGTATTTACCGCTCAATTCTGGGGAAAACGGGACCTGAAAAACATCCGTCGGATCTTAGGATTAAGTTTAATGATTAGTAGCACTGCGGCCTTGTTCTTCTTTTTAATCAGCATTTTAAATTCCGAGACGATCTTGAGGTTGTTCTCCCATGATCAGCAAGTAATTCAACTTGGCGCCGAATATTTAAGAATCACTTCATTCACTTATGTATTGACCGCCATTACCGGTTGTTACTGCGCAGTACTACGAAGCACCGGAGAAGTTAAACTCCCCATGCGGGTTAATGTGATCGCCATTCTGAGCAATACATTTTTAAATTACATCCTCATCTTTGGTAACTTTGGCATGCCGCAACTGGGAGTAGCCGGCGCTGCCATAGCCACCTTAATCTCACGCTTTATCGAAACCACCATCTTACTGATTGCCTCCTATCGGCACCAGTATATTATGACCTCAAAAGTATCGGAAATGTTTAAAGTTCCTGCCGATTTGACCAAACGTTTTATAAAAACTACCAGTGTGGTAGTGATTAAAGATTTTATTTGGGCCTTCGGAATGGTTCTGTATATGGTGGTCTATGCCAAAATGGGCACCGATGTTGTAGCATCAATCAATATAGTGACAACCGTTCGCCAACTAATGACCGTCCTGTTTAATGGTATTGCCAGCGCCTGTCTGGTAATGGTTGGAAACCAGATCGGAGCCGGGGATTATCCAACTGCCTTTCGCTATTCCAAACGGTTTCTTCTTATTACCACTATGGTCAGTATTGTAATGGCAGTACTTACCATTGCGGGCAGTAGCTTTATCTTATCTCCCTATAACATCTCAACTACTGTTTTCAAACAAGCCCAAGCTATACTCTGTATCTTTGCCTTGTATATGCCGATTACCGTTATTAATATGGTTGCTATTGTCGGTGTCTTTCGAAGTGGCGGCGATGTCACTTTTTGCCTGATCATGGACTTGGTCGCTGTTTATTTTATCGGATTGCCTTTAGGATTTTTAGGCCAAGCGGTTTGGTATTTACCCATCCAAGGAGTATTCGCCTTGTTTACTTCTCAAGAAATTTTTAAATTCATTCTCTGTATCAAACGTTTCATCTCAAAACATTGGATCAATAACTTGGTCCTTGATATTAATCCGGCGGTAGCCAATGAAGGATAAAATTATTTTGGCAACTTGGGGCTGGGCTAGGGATCTAAAATCATTTTATAGCCGGAATCAATCAATTAAAAAGGGGCTGTAACAAGATTTATCTTTTGCAACAGCCCCTTTATTTTTTAATCTTCAGCGATACCCCAAAGTCCTTTATCGGACTCTCTGGCTTTTCGTTCTAGCTTTAAAAATAAGTAGGCATACTTGACATTTGGAGGATAGGTCATTACCCGAGCATACCCCTGTTCAACCAGCCAAGCGTTGACGAAAAGATCGCCCACATAAACATAGGCCAGTAACCTGCCATACTTGTCGCGTTCAGCAACATCCATTTCCAACCTAACCGTTTGATCCGATACCAACCGTTTATTGGCTTCACGAGCTTCCTGGCCATAAGGTTCCGGACCCCGCGAGGGATGTTTGATTTCCGGGGTATCGATTCCGATGTAGCGGACTTTCCCCAGTTTTTCAACTTTGATGGTATCCCCATCAATCACTTTAAGGACTAAATACTCCTCCGAATCGCCGCCAATTACACCCTCAGATGTAAACTTTAACCCATTAAGCAAAACCAAGCCGATAATCAGAAACCCATTCATTAACAATAGCGCCTTTTTCATACCAACCACCCGTTGTGATAAGCTATTAAAAACACAAACAAATCGAACCCAAACTCTTAAACCATTGACCTGTGACCTTCGACTTTCGACTCTTAACCTTCCCGACAATAAATTAATACTCAAATTCGTTAAAATAAATGATTAATATCAGCTCAAGCTCCTTCTTGGTTAACTTTACCTTCTCTTTTTTTAGAACCTTCCATAAATCGTTCTTACTCATCCAGGGATTATTCACTTTCAACTCAATAACCTCATTGATAATCTCGGGCGGAACGGATTTGGGCCGACCATTCCAGTCTTCATTCAATAAATAAATCAAAGCTAGGCGGGTCCTTTCATCAGTCCCCGAGTCAGAACCATCACTAACACTTACTGTGCTGGGCTGATTCTGCCTTAGATGGGCCGAGGGATAATCATAAGCAGTACATAATTTGGCTATCAATTCCATTTCATTTAAATAATCGCCCTCAATACGCAGAAAATAATCGTCTTTAATGATCCGAAAATCGTAATGCATCTTATCTAAACCCGGAGGACTCATCATTGTAATACCGGCCGGTACCGCTTTTGCCAAATCTGTTTGATTGTGGGGCACCTTCTGGGGTATGATAATTACCTCCAAGTAATTATCAAAAACCATAAAACTAATATCGGTATAAAGGATTTCCTGCCAACCAAAAAACTCATTTTTATATTTATTGATTTTCGAAGCGACTTTATCTAACATGGCTTCATCTTGGTAAATTACTTTAAATATTTTATTGTTCCGATCTTTAAGAGTTACAATTGTTCTTTGACCATCTTGGGTAGTATTGGTTACTACTGCGTCAAACTTTTTCCCATTAAAAGCATGGGAAGGAACGCTAGTTAATAATAACACTGCAAGTACCGCTATAAAAATTTTTTTCATGGGGCCACCTCAAGCTTTAACAAAATTTTATCGAATGGCTCTATTTTGATAGGTTTGAGAATCTCTTTGACCTTAGCGGTGACACCGCCTTTTTCAGGATAAAGTACTACTTTGGCGATGGGAATAGCGTCATTTTTGAAAACATAGGCAACGTCCCCTTTTTTTACGGAATAGATTTGGTCGATAAAAACAATCATCCGCTTAGGGTCCCGTGGATCGATTACATATCCCGTCTCCCGCCCGGTCATGGCTAAGTATTTTAAGGCATAATCATAACTATTGAGCCGTTCTTTTTTTTCCCCAAGTTGCCCGGCTAAACTTCGCCATAAATTTCCGTAATCACTGATCACCGAATCTAAAAGCTGGTCTAGTTTATCCAAAACAGTCGGTACCGAATTTTCATACCCGACCTCTTGTAAACCGCTAATTAAAACTTTTTGGCTTTGAACTTTCTTATCAATCTGATGAAACTCCGCTTCACTTAAAATGCCTTCATCAGCCAAAATCCGATCATATTTATTATCGGCTTTAGCTGTTTTAACCCGTGATTTGACATTGATTATGGAGGCGATTTCTCCCCGGGCAAACTTGGGATTATACCGTGCAATTAGGTCCTCGGTTAACCGTTGTTTTTCTTTTTCAATTAATTCCAACTCTGCCCGATGGTCCGCTTTTAGTTTGGCGATTGTACCTTCATATTGAATTATTAGCCTTTCATTCTCCACTTGTTTTGTCTGGGCTAAATTTTGATAATTTTCAATCGCAGCTTCGCTTTTACGAACAGATGCGGTAATCTTCCGCTTTTCAGCATTAATCGATTGTTCCAGTGTAGCTAAGGCTTTTTCTTTCTCCTTGATCTGCCGGCTATAACTTTCTTCGAGACTTTTCATCTTCTCGTTCAACACCGCGATGGCCTTTTGTTGTTCTTGAGGCGAGAGGTTTTTAATTTGTTTCATGGCTTTAACCCGGTAATCTTCTAACTCTTGTTGGAGTTGGGCCAGTTTTTCCTCATTATCTTTCTTTTCCGTCAACAATTCGATCAGATTGAACTGTCTGAACTCGGCGATATTGACTTCAATCCGTTTATTTTTAATCTCTTCAATAGTTGTTAAAAAATAAGCTCCACAACCGATTACGACAACATACATCAAAATTAAAACAAAAGTTAATCTGTTTTTATTCTCCTTGCTCTTGGCAAACTCATCCGTCAGCGAATAAACCTCCGGCTTTGCATTTTTCACTAAGAGATCATCACTTAAAAAAATGCTTTTAATTTTTTCAACATAATTTTCAGTTATTTGCTTGTCATTTTCCATATTCCATCCCACTTTTCCGGACAATCGCCTAATGTCCGTTCTTTAAAAACATCCGCCAATGCCAATGGGATCTCCCCAAACACCACATGAGCTTCTTCCCACATCCCGGAGTAATAAAGATTCAACCCGGTGGAGAAACTTTGCAGAGCTTCGCTGAATTCCCTGTCGTTATCATAGGTATGTTTAGGGACCGGCCAATATATTTTGGCGCCGATTGTTTTTCCTTTTACCAAGACCGTGTCAATCTCAATAAAAATCAAATCATGTTTATCGGTATCTCGTTCGATTTCCTCTTTTACATACGCAGAAATAATCACCGGCACATTATAGATCCGGGTCAAACCCTCCAAACGGGAGGCCGAATTGACATTATCCCCAATCACCGTATTAGTCATCCGTTCCTGGGAGCCGATGTTACCATAAAAGACTTTACCGCCATCGATTCCAACGCCGATTTCAATTAGTACTGCTTGATAAACCTTTTCTTCAGCTTCCGTGAGGGACCCTTTTTCTTGATATATCTGTTCGTACTTTAACCGCATCTTCTCTCTCAAAGATGCTGCTAATTCTTGAATTCGATAGGCAGACAAAACCGCTTGATAGGATTTATTGGCCCCAGTCTCATTAAAGACACCATATACCGCTAAGAGCGCGTCGCCAATAATTGAACCGATGATGCCGTCATTATTAATAATCTCTTTGATTGTATTGTCATAATGTACATTTAGAAGTTTAATAATGTCATTCCCTAGTGTTTCAGTTATAAAAGTAAACCGTTTAATATCTGAAAACAAAATAGTCAGTTCCAACTGCCTGCCTTCAAGACGGACTTCCCGTTCGCGATATGCCTTCTCAGCGATGTCACGGTTAACAAATTTCCTAAAAATAAATAGTAAATTATTAATAGTGCTCGAAAGGGAGTTAAAAGCCATTCCCAAAAAGGTAATATTATCATTAGTCGCTCCCTTTAAATCAATGATCCCCATTTGTTGACTCTGGGTCATTGCCATGATCCGGTCGGTTATTACCCTTACAAAACGAGTAATATGATTCAAAATGATTCCGCCTAGGATGGCGGTGAATAAAGTAATAATTATAATAATCAAGGAGATAGTACGAAAAATCCGGGTAGATTCCGCATAGAACTCGTTATATTCTTCACCTCGGATAATGTAAACCGCCCATTTCGGATTATACTTGTAAAGCCCAAAGTAAGTGTCCCCATTAAAATTAAACGGCAAAGAGCCTTCCATTGTCTTTTGCTCCCGATTTTCGCGCATCAAATCCAATGTCTCTTGATCTAAAAACCGGGGGTGTTTCTGAATATTGGAAGCCTGGAAAATTATTGTGCCGTCTTCTTTAACGCCTAAAAAAACTGATTTCTTATTTTGAAACTGACCCAAAGCATTACGCTCAATATTTTCAATGGAACCCTGGAAATCTTGGCTATACTGATAGATTTCATGCTGAGTGTTGCAAATGGTATGCATCTGTTTTAAATCACGGATTAATAGTTCTCGGATGAATTTAACCAAACCGGAACGATTATAGGTAAGGTTAATATAATTCGAGGCTAAGTTGGAAACCAGAATAAAAAGGGCAAAGATCAAGATTATCTTGGTAGTTATCGGAGTAATTCTGGTTTTACTGATCTTTTCACCAATAATGTGTTTTAACATCTTAATAATCCTTTTGTGTCTATAATCGATAAACAAAACCTAAAAAAGTATTGCTGATTGTTTCGAAACGTTTAAGCGGTCGGTCCTTATTAATGAAATCTCTTGATTCGTAATAAATTACCAGTCCGAAATCATCCGTTAAGAGGTATTGAATCTTAAACTTTAAAAGTCTCATTTTTAAAGTTAAATTCTCCGAGTTTATCCGGTAAGAACCTCCGCTTGCTCCATGACAACCTAATTCGAATTGGGTTTTATCATTTGGAATTCCTACCACTTCAAACCCAATTAAGCCTCCATCCGCTTCATGGGTTTCCAAAAAAGAATCCTGGTAACCTGAATATTGAAATCCTGTTAGAGTAAAATATAGCAACCCTTTATTATCGCTAAAAAGTGGGTATCCAACTAATACATCTAATGATTTCTGATGGTTTTTTTCATCTTCACCGTAAAATTCCCCAAACTGGCTGGTAACCGTAAACTTTACTTTGCTAACATAGGTAAAGCTGATGATGTTATTTTCAATACTTCCCGAATCGTAGATACCATCATAAGCGAATTCTTCTTTACTATCAATGGTTTGGCCTAACATAACCGTAGCGGCCCCAAGAGTCTCTTTAGAAACAGTTAAAAGTATCATGAGCAGAAATACTATTTCAAAAGGTCGTTTCATTTTTTGCCCCCGTAGTAAATTTTTGAATGAGAAAAAATTTTCAACGTTTTCTGCCATTTATCATATAAAATATCGGATATTTATCTAAAAATCTTAAACTTAAATTTGACAATAAAGATGAGCAGGAAAAACAATGATTAGCTCGAATAATTTAGTTAGCTCATTATTAATTTATTTTTTAGGTTTCATGTATTCCTGGGTAAAGTATTCGGTATAATATCTTTAGGGGGTGAGATAATTGCGGATCATTGATTGGCTCGACAGCTATCTCCAAGCTAAGATCGACAAAATAAGTATCTTTCAATACTTAGATGACAGCGAGAAGAAAAACTTGTTGCGATTTACCCATTTTCATGAATATCGTAAAGATGAGAAAATAATAACCCAGGGCGAAACTAGCTATTCATTTTATGCCTTAATCAGCGGTAAATTAGACGTGACTATTAATGGTGAAAACGGGAAACAACTGCTGATCTCCCATATTAACGAAGGTGAATTTTTCGGAGAAACCGGCATTTTTGACGACGGTCAACGAACTGCAACTGTTTCTGCGGCGGATACCGTTCAGGTCCTAGTTATTGAACGTAACGATTTCTTTTGTTATATTAGAATGTATCCTAAGGCCGGTGTAAAATTACTGATGCTCTTTGTTAACGGATTAATGAAAAAATTAAACGCTTCCAATAAAGAACTAGTTGTTGAAAAAGAAACCACTTTAAATAAAATTCCATTTTTCCAAGACATGGCTTAGTATTGTCCGAATCGTCGCTATTTTAAAGTTACAAAGCTATCTTAGGTTATAGCTTGCTAACTTAATATTAATACCGATAAAGCGCCGAAGGCGCTCTTTTTTATTCTAATAAGTTTATCCTAAGTAAATTATTAAAAATTATGTCAAGCGAAACCTAATTATTTCCGAATATTAGATCGAAATTGTTTATTTCCATTGAAAG
>JAAYEK010000215.1 GCA_012728785.1 Bacillota bacterium
CTTTTGGCTGCATTACCGCAGATTGGAAAAAGGAAAATTTAAATGGCCCAGGCAAAATCAAAATCAGCTATTAGATATCAACAGACGGGAATTAAACTGGTTATTGGATGGACTTAGTATTGAACAAACACAAGCACATAAAGAAGTGAAAGTCGAAAAAGTTGTTTAAACCCTTACTAATACTGAAAAAAGTCAAGGAAAAAGGAATCTGCTTGCCGATGTAGAAACAAATAAAGATGATAAATACAGTAACTGCAAGAGTTTCCTTTGATTCGCCACAAGAGGAAATTACATATTTAAAACTACAAGTTAACGAACTTACTACCAAAGTAAACTGGTATGAAGAACAGTTTCGCTTAAGCAAACAGCGAGAGTTTGGACGTTCCAGTGAAAAAAGCGCCCCGGAACAGCTCGGCATCTTCAACGAAGCGGAAGTGGAATCCAAACCGGATGCGCCGGAAAAAGCTACTATCGAAGTCAGCTATACCCGGCGTAAAGGAAAAGAAACCAAAGAAGAAAAACTAAAAAATCATACAATCAAAACGATAGAATACCGGTTATCCGAAGAAGAACAAGTATGTTCATGCTGTGGTGGATCGCTACATGAAATGAGCAAACAAGAACGGGTGGAAGTTGAATATGTACCTCCGGTAATTACCGGAATAAAACACGTTCAATACATCTGCGCCAAAACCGGCCATACCTAACAGCATAGCTTCCCCATCCATGATTGCCTGTGTCCTGTATGATTACCAGACTACCCGGTCCGGGAAACACCCGGCAAAATTCTTAAAAGAATTTAAAGGCTACCTGCATACGGATGGGTATGGAGGATATAACGTCCTGCCCAATATAATCCTAGTAGGATGCTGGGCGCATGCCCGTCGGAAATTCGACGAGGCCTTAAAAGCCTTGCCTGCGTCACAAAAAAATACGCCGACAGTGGCCGGGGAAGGGTTGAATTTTTGTAATAAACTTTTTGCGATTGAGCGGGAACTACAAGATGTTACGCCGGATGAAAGGTATCAAAAACGTATCGAACAAAGTCGTCCGGTACTTGATGCCTTCAGAGACTGGTTAAAATACCAGACTCCCAGAGTATTGCCAAAGAGCGCTTTAGGCCAGGCAATCCGATATTGCCGCAACCAATGGGATAAGTTGGGAGGTTTTATGAAAGACGGTCGATTGGAAATTGATAATAACAGGAGTGAACGTTCTATCAAGCCTTTCGTTATCGGTCGTAAGAATTGGTTGTTTGCCAATACTGCCAAGGGAGCCGGCGCCAGCGCGACGATTTATAGTGTTGTGGAGACGGCTAAAGAAAATGGATTAAATCCTTTTGAGTATTTGAAATTCTTGTTTGAAAAATACCCAATATGGATTTAGAGGATAAACAGGCTTTTGATGAGATTTTGCCATGGTCGAAAACTTTACCGAAGGTTTGCAAGGCTAAAAATTAAAAAAATAAACCCCACCCGGTTTTGTCAAGGTGGGGATTGTTTTACGCTTACCCCACTCCCGTGTATCATCATCTGTTACATCCCCGAGCAGCGCATCTCCGTCCAATAGAATCGGGTTATAACTCCATCGGTCTTTTTACTTACCAAACGGGTCATATTGGTAAGATGTATTCTTACCGTCAGAGACACTCTCAACCTTGGATGAAATTAAGCGGCTAAGTTTATAAGTTTAGCCGCTTGACTTATCGATTAAGCCGCTTAATTCGAGAGTTTAGCCGCTTAACTTTTCGATTAAGCCGCTTAATTTCAAAATTTAGCCGCTTAATTATGGGGGGTCAGATAGTCTATGTAAGACGCTTCTTTTCTCATTTGCTATCTAGGCAGTTATTGGAAGCATTTGAGTAATGTGAAGGGATTGGTTGCGCTCCAATGTTGAATGATCGGAAAGGCAGGGACAGAGAACCGCAATCTCCGTCCCGATAATAAAAGCTTAGGTATATGGCATTTATTACGTATGTTCTTCATAACAAAACGACTCAATGTCCAAGTTGTTCACAGGGAATATTGGTAAGATTCTTTTCAAATACCAATTTACGTCCGTAATTCTATCTGACTTGTCAGTGTCTATTAATTTTCTATTAAGAGTTAGACTTATAGAAATATCACCTTTATCCCAGATTAATAATTGCCCTCCTATTTCAGTATCTTTCCATGTAATAACCACCCCGATAAGTTCTTTTTTTTGTTCTTTTTTAGCCAGAATTTTTATGAGATAATCTTTATCGATGTTTTTACTTTGCCAGTTAAAGTCATCATTATCTCCAATAGGTAAATATGAAATAAATCCATTGTCATTAAACGTCCATCCATTATCTAAAAATATATTAATTATTTTTGTAGGAGATACATATTCACAATTTAATCTAATGTTAATAGAAGCCGAGGTAGACATCAAATTCTCCTTTCCGATTTTATAACCATTCTGTAAAAGGAATTCCTTTTTTAGTAAGCCAATCTTTTATACTTTGAGGTATTAGGGTATTAGAGTGCAATTCATATGTTGCGTTATTCTGTCGAGCAATATTAAGTCTATCACCCATATCTGATTTAAATTTTAATAGGTTCTTTTCATCTGATCTTACGTAATCCCAAAACTGACCAGATTTTGCTTCATACCATCTATTTCCTACAGCACCATCAAACTCACGACCATTAACTTTAAAACTACCTCTTCCACCAAGCTTCTTAACTAAAAAATCTTCAAAATTTTTACCTATTAATCCCTTGGCTTTTCCACTTCCATCACAATGCAACCCTAGCGGATCGATCCAACCTAGAGCATTTGGCCCATATCGATATATATTCTCCCCAGCAGCTAACCCCAACGGATCCTGACTTATAAAACCACCAATCTCCGCACAATAATATCTAAACCTATTATAATGTAATCCCGTCTCCCGGTCAAAATACTGCCCCTGCAGCCTTAATGGTTGATCGACCTCATCAACCAAAAGCTTCTTAACCTTACCCCAAGCATCATACCGCGCCGCCCAGACAACCTTACCCGATTCATCAAGCAGGCGAGCGGGGCACCCATTCGGCTCATTATGATATAAATAAAACTCTTCATTCCGAACCATGGCCAAGGGTTCAAAACTACCGGGATAATAAACCCACTCCCGAGTATCGTCATCTGTTACATCCCCGAGCAGCGCATCTCCGTCCCAATAAAAGCAGGTCTTAACCCCATCAGTCTCTTTGCTGATCCGCCTGCCTAAAGGATCGTAAGCGAAGATAGTCTTAGATTCATCAGAGACACTCTCAACCAACCGCCCGTTAGCATCCCAGATAAATTCCGTCTTACTTTGGGCCTCGTCGCGTTCGACTAAATTTCCAACCCGATTAAACCGGTATCGGACACCCTCGTATTCTCCCTCGCGGCTCCATCCCTCATTTTCGGACTGCACTTGAGTCTTGAGCAGATCCCCCGCCGGGTCATAAAGGTAGGACTTATACTTCCGTTCCGGATCAGTCTGGCCGGTGATCCTGCCGATGGGATCGTAGTTAAACTGGTCCGTTCCGAAGACGGAGTCCATCTTTTCCAGCAAGTTTCCGGCCCGGTCATTTATTGAGATAGGAGTCAGGATACAGGAGTCAGAATTGGCGGTAGTTCATAGAGGCTAATTCTTCATTTGTTTATGATTCAGGAAGCTATCTTAGGGGATAAAATTAAGCGGCTAAATTTGAAAGTTTAGCCGCTCGATATCGGGGGAGACCACATTTTATTTAGAAGCTGTGTTTAATATAAATAATGATCATCAAATAGGCTTTATAAGGCGCATAGCTTCTTTTCATATTTATCTGCATTGGTTCAAATGTCATATTAAACTTTTTCTAATTCAATTTGTATTGGTTCTTGATTTAAAGGCATCTCATATGTAACGTGCATACCCGTATAGTTAAAATTAGAACATGTTAATATTAGACTTTCTAATGTACTCGCTTCCTGAGGATAAAATTCTGATAATTGTTTTGCTCCTTTTTTCAATTCATTTAAAGTTTCTACAAGAATCTCAATACCTTTACAATCTTCGAGTGGACTACTATAATCCATTGGATAACTCTTCATTTCTTTTTTTATTGTATCAACCATAATTAAACGAGTAATTTTTATCGCCCCTTTTTCGTCTGTTTTTAGCGGGCCTATAGTATAATTGTTTTTCTTGTTTGCTAATAATATGAAATATACTAACAAATTCTTTACTGGCTTATTATTACTGGTAAATACAAAATTTATTTCATTTGGCCAAACCATACTACTCCGCCCCCTTTAACCTAGTTAAAGTAGACGGATCTACCAAAACTAAATCACGAGTTTTGCCATTCTAGTCTTCTCTTTTTCGCAATCTCATTAAGTATTGAAAAAACATCAAATTGACCTCTAAGAACATCCTTAGCAAAATATTTAAGATTATCGACTAAGTTAGATACCATCTCAGTTTTTTTGGTTTTAATCAATGTAAGGGTTATTACGTAGTATCTCCTCCATTTCATTTTTTTTTCTTTCAACAAAGGCATTATTTATCCTGTTCAGAAGCTCTAGTTGTTTCTTGAAAAGCAGATGTCTTACATCAACATTTGGAATACGATTTTTCAATTCATACTCAAGTGCCATTTCAAATGTGATTCCTTCAAATATCCAATACAATAAATCATTAATATCTTCCGATGTCCTTTTTTCGATTATTTGTCCCCTTTCAATAATGACATAATGATAGCCATCATCATCGACTTCTATATGGGGATGCCCAAAGTCAATACTCATATTAAATGTAGGAATTATATTCTTAGGTGCATTTAACTCTTTTACTAATTTTAATACTTGTTTTTTAATTTGATTTAATGAAAGCATCTTTTCCCCTCATAATATATTTATTTTTATTACGGAATTGGTTTTAAATATCCAGCTTCTATGAGTTTACTTATAGGTTGATCGAAACGGTATTGTATTGCGCCTCCAACTGCATTGAATTCAGGAACAGGAGCAGCGGGTCCGATTTCTGCAGGTAATGGTTTTATTACTTCATATCTGATATACGGCAACGCTTCTGAACCTGGTGGAAGTCCACGCCCAGAAATTGTTGCACCTGGTTCTCCTGCAAACCTACCTTGAGCAGGACCAAATCTATCAATTATTTGTCCCTTTTGAATAACACCTTTTGAACTTGAAGCAAATCCATTATTCGAAGGATATGGTAAATTACGTTGAGATACGTATCTTCCATTTTCAGTATTACGATACCGAGACGATTTCCCATCATAAATATATTTTGCTTCTTTACATAACCCAAGCGGGTCAATCCAACCTTGTGCATTTGGCGCATACTGGTAAATGTTTTCCCCCGCAGCCAACCCAAGGGGATCCTGACTCACAAACGCCCCAATACCTGAATCATAATACCTAAACCTATTATAATACAGCCCCGTCTCCCGGTCAAAATACTGCCCCTGCAACCTAAGGGGCTGTTCAACATCATTAATGATTAACTTTTTGATTTTCCCCCAAGCATCATACCTGGCCGCCCAGACAACTTTACCCGATTCATCCAAAAGCCGAGAGGGGCACCCATTAGGTTCATTATGATATAAATAAAACTCTTCATTCCGAACCATCACCAAGGGCTCAAAACTACCGGGATAATAAACCCACTCCCGAGTATCATCATCAGTTACATCACCGAGCAGCGCATCTCCGTCCCAATAGAACAGAGTAACAACGCCATCAGTTTCCTTGCTAATCCGCCTACCTAACGGGTCATACTTGTAGATCGTCTTCTTACCATTAGAAACACTCTCCGTCAACCGCCCATTAGCATCCCAGACAAATTCCGTCTTGTCCTGTTTTTCAGTACGTTCAACCAAATTTCCAACCTGGTCAAACAGGTATCTGATACCCTCGTACTCACCAGCCCGGCTCCATACTTCATCCTCGGACTGAACTTGAGTCTTTAATAGATCCCCCGCCGGGTCATACAGGTAAGACCGATACTTCCTTTCTGGATCAGTCTGTCCAGTAATCCTGCCGATGGGGTCGTAGTTAAATTGGTCCGTCCCGAAGACGGAGTCGATCTTTTGCACCAAGTTTCCGGTCCGGTTATACTTATACTCCTGTTTAAACAGAATCCCTTCGTTGCTAAAGACCCTTTGATGGGTGAGATAGCCTTCCCGGCTATAGTCAAAACTACGTTTCAAGTTGAGACCCAGTTGTTCTTCGACCACTTGTCCCAAAGCGTTCCGGGTGAGCCGGATCGGCTCATGGCCGGGAACCTCAACGGAAGCGGCTAGGCCTAGAGCGTCATAGCCATAGTTGACGGTCCGGGTTTTGGTTGTGCCCTCCATCTTGACCTCGGTGGTCCGGGAGATCCGGTTGCCGGTTTTGTCATAAGCGTACTTAACTACGAACTGTTTACCCTGGCGTTCTTCCAGTAACTTGCCTTCCTCGTCAAAGAGGCGTTCGATTCGGATTGCGTTGTTTTCGCATTCGACCAAGTTGCCGTTGGTATCATAGCTGAAGGTTTCTTTTTGTAACTTCTCCGGATCTCTGGGATCGGGGGAGAGTTTCTCCAAGATCCGGCCCAAGGGGTCGGTCTGGTATTGGATCTTTCGGCCTAGCGGGTCAATGCTCTCCAGCAGGTTGCCGGCGGGGGAGTAGTCATACCTTCGGCTTTGGCCCCAGTAGTCCACCTCTTCAATGATCCGCCCTAAGGCATCCCGTTTCAATTCGTACCGTTCGCCCCGTTGGTTGGTGATGGCGATTAGCCGTTCCTCGGTGTCGTAGTGGTATTCGACGGTCTTGTGGTCCGGTTGGATGCGGCGTTTCAGTTCGTTGAGGCCGCAGTATTCCAAACGGGTGATGGCGCCGTTTTCGTCGGTGTAGGAGATCAGATTGTCCGCCGGGTCGTAGACGCAGGAGATTTGATTTTTATTGGGGTCGATGACTTTGACGAGACGGCCTTTGTTGTCGTAAAGGTATTCGGTCTCCCTTCCTAAAGGGTCGGTCTTGGTTATGACTTGGCCTAAGGGATTATACTTAAATTTAGTGGCCTTTCCCAAAGGGTCGGTGATTTCTGTGAGATTGCCAAAGTTGTCGAAAGCAAGCTGGGTTTTGGCGCCTAAAGGATCGATGAAAGCCACCGGTTGGCCATATTGGTCATACTCATAGTGGGACTTTGCTCCCAAGGGGCCGGCTTCTTCCATGAGCAGGCCTTCTTCATTCCATTCTTGTTGCCGGATAGCGCCGTCCGGATCGGTGATTAGGATTGGGCGGTCGGCTTGATTGTATTCAATGGCAATACTTTTACCATCAGGACGGGTAAGTTTAAGTAAGTTGCCTCGTTTATCATAAAGGTACTCAGTACGGCGGCCTTCCGGATCAACTACGGCGGTGGTCCGTCCGGCGTCATCGTATTCATAGTTGGTTACCCCGCCTAAAGGGTCAATTTCTTGGGTGATTAAATAACGGTCGTCATAGACC
>JAAYEK010000216.1 GCA_012728785.1 Bacillota bacterium
GCCTTTGATTCACGTCATGCCTTTGGCCGGTTTTGGCTGGCTGTTGGCGGGCGGATTATTTTATACCGTGGGGGCCGTGATTTACGGCATTAAAAAACCCGACCCCTGGCCGGGAGTTTTCGGGTTCCATGAGATCTTTCACGTTTTCGTTTTATTCGGCAGCTTCTGTCATTATTGGTTGATGTACCGGTATATTATGGGGATTTAGATTACCCTAATAAACTCAGTGCATTTACCACTTGTAACAGCACACCTATCTTGAGACAATTTTCGTCAATTTGAAATTTGCAATTATGGCCTGGGGCATTTATTCCTTGTGTTTTATTGCTGCAACCGAGATAGTAAAAGGCGCCTGGGGCAGCCTGGCAAAAGTAAGAAAAATCCTCCACACCCATTGAGGGGTACTCTTTAAACAGGACATTCTCTTTTCCCAAAAGAGATATGGCGTTTGTTTCAACAACTTTCACCACTTCATCGTTATTGATCACCGGCGGATATCCCATTTCGAACTCCACTAAACCTTCTCCGCCTAAACCCGATGCGACAGCGGAAACAATACTTTGGATGCGCATTTGAATGTTGGCCCTAGTTTCCGGATCTAGGGTACGGATGGTTCCGCCGAGACAGACTTGGTCGGCGATGATATTCTCTTTAAAACCGCCATTAATAGTTCCAATTGTAACCACTGCGGCATCCATCGGGGATAGGTTGCGGGAAACAATGGTTTGTAAGGAGGTGATCACCTGGGCGGCGATGACAATCGCATCGGTTCCTTCTTCCGGATAAGCTCCATGAGCTGACTTGCCCCGAATAGTAATTGTAAAACCGTCACTGGAAGCGCAGATCTTTCCGGGACGGACCATAATTTGGCCGGCTTCGGCATAAGGAGTGACATGTAACCCCAGGACATAGTCTACATGGGGATCTTCCATACAACCGGCATCAATCATCGGTTTTGCGCCGCCATCGGTTTCTTCGGCGGGTTGAAAGAAGAGTTTAATATTACCGGATAATTCGTTTTTCATCGAGTTGAGAACATGGGCCGCGCCAAGCAAGACCGCCATATGAGCGTCGTGGCCGCAAGCGTGCATTTTGCCTTCAATTTCAGAGGCGTAACTAAGTCCGGTCTCCTCCGGTATCGGGAGGGCATCCATATCAGCCCTAAGGGCAACAGTCTTTCCCGGTTTACCGCCTTCAATAATACCAACAATACCGGTATTGGCAACACCGGTACGGTGAGAAATCCCCAAATCCTCCAAAAGCCCTGCTATTTTTTTTGAAGTCCGGAATTCCGCCATGCCAAGCTCGGGGTGGCGGTGGAAATCCCTGCGAATCTCAATCAGCCAAGGCTCGATCACTGTGATTTTAGCTAATAAAGTTTGATTTTGAATAGTATTCGTTGATTGTAACAAGTTAGTCCACCACTTTTTCTAGTATTTCGATTGTTAGTTGATCAGCATCGATTCCGATTAAAGCGCCAAGGGGTAAAGTCATTAGCGGAACGCAATGACCGCTTTGGAAGTTGGCGATAACCGGAATTCCCAAGTTGGCAAGCCTATCAAGGAATACTTCTTCGAGGGGCATGTCTTCAGGATCCGATTGATTACATTCATTAAAACTACCAATAATAATTCCTTTGAGGTCTTGCAACATTCCAGAAAGTATCAATTGAGTCAGCATCCGGTCAATTCTATATGTCGCTTCTTTTACATCCTCAATAAATAAAATTTTATCCTTCAAATCCGGCTGATACTTCGTTCCGAAGGTTGACATTAAGAGAGTGAGATTACCGCCGATTACGACTCCTTCGGCCTTTCCCCCAACCAACTTTTGGAGGGGTTGATTATGGGGATTAGTGATTTGGTACGGCTGATAACCGAAACAAAGCGCATCTTCAAAGGAGGCCTTAGTTTCAGAATCCAGTTCCGCAGTGAAATTGGAAGTTAACATCGGGCCATGAAAGGTGATTAAATCAGCCCTTTGATTAATGCTCAGATGTAATAAAGTAAGATCACTATAGCCAACCAATATTTTGGGATGGTTCATAATTAAGTTATAATCCAGTTTATCCAACAGACGTAATACGCCGTAGCCGCCTCGGAGGCAGATGATAGCTTTGACAGTATCATCTTCAAAAAAGGAGTTGATATCCCCAGCCCTAAGCTGGTCGTCCCCGGCAAAGGAATGCCAGCGGCTAAAGGAGCTTTTTCCCAACCGTACCCGATACCCAATGTTTGTTAGATTTGTAACCGCCGGTTCAATCTGGTCCGATGAAGCGAAACTAGCTGGTGCTATGATTCCAATCGTGTCACCTGGCTCTAATCTTTTTCCCCGGTTCATGTTTCCCTCGATGATGTTTTTTACCTTTAATTTACCCAAACATCAAACGGCAAATCCATACGGCGGCCAGCATCCCGGCAACGTCGGCTATAATTCCGGCAGCCACGGCGTGGCGGGTCTTTTGGATGCCGACCGCCCCGAAATAAACGGCGATCACATAGAAGGTTGTCTCCGAAGAACCGGTCATAGTGGAAGCCATCCGCCCGATTAAGGAGTCGGGACCGAAGTTTTTTAGTATATCGGCTAATAAACCGTTGGAGCCGCCGCCGGAGAGGGAGCGCATCACGCCTAAGGGGAGAACTTCCCCCGGCATACCCAGTAGATTGGTAATGGGGTGCATCAGATTAACCAGCACATCCATGGCGCCTGATTTACGGAAAATACCGATTGCCACCAACATCGCCACTAGGTAGGGAATAATTCTAATAGCAGTATTAAAACCTTCAACCGCTCCTTCGCAAAAGCTTTCATACACTTTGACTTTTTTGATGGCGGCGTAAAGGGGAATGATTAGAATCAATAACGGTATGGCATATGTGGAAATGGTTTGAACGATTTTAACAAACATTCGGTTACCTCCTCTTCAGCGGAAACTTTTCCAGTAGTCTGGCTGCGATAATCGCGACTATCGTTCCAAAAACCGAGGCGATAATAGTGGGGCCGATAATCTCCGCCGGATTGTTGGAACCGGCGGAGGCCCGGTAAGCGATTACCGTGGATGCGATCAGGGTTATCGAGGAGGTATTAATTGCCAGAAACATGCACATGGAATTGGTGGCGGTTGTTTTATCCTCATTGAGTTCTTGAAGTTCTTTCATAGCCTTAATACCTAACGGAGTAGCAGCATTGCCAAGCCCAAGCAAGTTGGCAGCCATGTTCATCACCATACTACCCATTGCTGGGTGGTTCTCCGGGACTTCCGGGAAGAGCCGTTTCAAGATCGGTTTAAGCAGTTTGCTAATAAGGTTAACAATACCCGATTTTTCCGCCAACCTCATCAATCCAAGCCAAAGAGTCATTATTCCCACCAAACCGATAGAAAGTTCAACAGCGGAATTTGCCGATTCGATAGCCGCGTCGGTGACAACTTGAACATTTCCTTGGAAGATGGCGGTCAAGACACCGATTAGGATCAAAGCCAACCAGATGTAATTGATCATTGGATCACTCCTTAAAAAAAATTCTGTTATTGCGCTATGTAGATGCTAATAATCTTCATCAATTAGTGAAATCATGAGTTTTCGCCTTCCGGGAATTGGTGGGAACTACTTTAATTGTATCGGAAATGATTGGTCGAACATTTAGTATAATTGCAAAAAGGAGAAGGAAAGGCCGGCAGAAAGTAGAATACTTGTATTGCTTTCAAGAATAACACATGATTCCACTGCAAGAACTTAATATTTTTTCTTCCCTCGTCTTCGTGTTCTTCGTGGTAAAATAATGTCAGTTTCAAAAGTTACTGCAAAAGCTACCCCAAAAACCATCTTTACCATATCCTTTTCTTCTTCATGGTGGGGATTAATGTCTTTTCGTAGTTTATTACATAAAACTAAAGATAAATTATTCTCAAAATAAGTAGTTGCAGCAGAATAACACATAAAGGAAGAAAAAAAGATGAAAATTGGAATCGTAACCGACAGTACTTCAGATTTACCACAAGAATTGGTATCACAATATGATATTGAAGTAGTACCTTTAAATGTATTGATGGATAACCAAAATTATCGGGATGGAATAGACCTTACTTCGACTGAATTTTATCAAAAACTCAAATTGAGCAGTTCTTTGCCAACAACTTCACAGCCTTCTCCAGGAGTTTTTGTCGAGGTCTACCGTACTTTATTGAAAAAGGTGGATGCTATCTTATCAATTCATCTTTCCGAGGCTTTTTCCGGGACGGTTCGAACTGCGCGGATTGCCCGGGAGATATTGCCTGAGGCCGATATCCGGGTGATTGATTCAAAATCGACTTCAATAGGCTTGGGAGGATTAGTAGTTGAGGCTGCGCGCTGTGGGTCGTGGTATGAAATTAGATGAAGTTGTAAAATTAGTGGAAGGCCTCCGTGAAAAAATTCACTTTTTAGTGACCCTGAACACCCTGGAATATGTCCGTAAAGGAGGTCGGGTCAGCTATTTACAGGCTTTTTTTGGGTCCATTCTCCAGGTTAAACCTTTACTTAAGTTGGCTCCTGGTAAAGTGGAGCTGGTTGAAAGAGTAAGGACAAGGCGTGAGGCGCTCAGCAGGCTATTGAGTGAGTTTAAATCTCAGCTAGCTACGGAAACCGAAGGGATTATTGCGGTGATGCACACTGTAGCCGAAGAAGAAGCCGGAAAACTACAAGCTATTATTAAGGAGACTTTTAGGAATGCCGAGATCATTATTAACCAGGCTGGACCGGTTTTAGGCACCCATGCTGGTCCAGGGGCATTGGCTTTGATTTCGGTTCCGAAAGCGGATCCGGCATTGCTTTGATCTTAGTTTAATAATGCCTATGAATTCCAAATAAGAAAGCCAAAGTCACGGGCTTTCTTATTTTTTTATGATAAAGAAGGAATTCGGAATTTTTGGTGTAAGGTTTAAATAAGAAATTAACTGGGAGAATTTACAATGAAATGGTCAGTTTGTAAAGCCATCATGGTGGATCTTGCCGCACGTGTAAAGCGGCAGTAAAATTAAGATTATCGATCCGCCAAAAAATGTTAGTTAAAAACTTTTTTATTGTGGAACCAAAATATAGTTCAAATAGAGTTTGAGTCTGATTTTTGAAAGGGGTAAATATGAACTCATTTGAATATTGCCAAAGGATTGAAGAACAGGGGTATGAGTTGGTTAAGCCTTATCTCCGGCAAAATTTTGATGAATATGTCTATGTGAATACGGTTGAAAGGAATGAGTTAATCCTCGCCTTTCAACAGAATTTTGGCGACTTAATCGTTAAGAAGGATAAGGCGATTTATTTTATTGATCTTAAAACTGAAAACGAAGATAAATACGGGAATCTATTTTTGGAGACTTGGAGCAATAAAAAACGGCGAACACCCGGTTGGTTTCCGCCGGAGGTCGGTGTTAAGGCCGACTATGTTTATTATATTTTTTTAAAACAACGAATTCTCTATATTCTTGATTTACCAAAACTGAGGAAGTGGGCTTTTGAGGATGGAAATATGAAAGGGTATCCCGAAAAAAGACAAAACAAGTACGATCAATTAAACGATACTTGGGGAAGATGCGTTAAGATAACAGACTTGATCAATGTTAGGCTCTGCCTCGCCATAAAGCTATAAATTCCTACCCCCATATTTTTTTCATCTCATATCCACAATTTCTACACAAATTAATTGTAAAATTAAGCTATTGTAAAAAAATTTATTATAGTCTGGGGGAGTTCTGTCTCCATGGACATTATGGGACCGATAAAAGTTAAGCTTTGTTTGAGTCTATTGCTGACGATGGTTTTAATTCCTGCATTCTCAAAAACGTTAGTAGCCCAAGAGGAAGTGGCGCTCAGTCTTGATCAGACGGTCAGGATGGCGCTGGAGCATGATTATCAGGTAAATTCGGCTAGAAATGATCTTGAAAAGGCAAAACTGGTTGTTAAAGAAAAAGTGATTGGTGCTTTACCACAGCTTCAGATAGGGGCGGAACAAGGGGAAAACTTAACTACCGGTTCTGATCTGCAAAATGCATCGTTAGCCGTAACGGAAACAATACCCACCAGCTTTCAACTTTATGGTAAGAAAACAGCTTCCGATTTGGAGGTGGCCAAATGGGGGCAGCAGGCTTCGGAAGCCGATTATCGGATCAGCCGGGCTAATCTGGTTTATAATACGATAACTTTATACCTTAATGCTTTAAAAGCCAAAGGAATGTTGGATTATCATGAGGCCGTAGTCAATAATTTTGAAGCAAAGGCGAAGAACGCTAAGATTCAGTTGAGCTTAGGCAAGGTCACCAAAGTGACCCAACTCACTGCAGAGAACGATCTGGCGAAAGCCCGCTATGAACTGGAGAACAGCCGTCAAGCTTATTTGCTCAATCTAAAACAGATCGCTCAAACAATTGGTGTTAAAGATTATCGATCATTGCGTTTAGAACAAAATATCCCCCAGACGTTAATCGAAGAGGTTGATTTGGAACAGATGCTGGCAAAGGCATTGGATAAACGTTTGGAAATTTCAAAGAGCCAGGTGGCGGTGAAGGAAGCCGAACAAGAACTGGCCAAGGCTTTTAATGAAGGGTTACCCACCTTAAGCTTGGCTTATCAAAACCGGAGCCAGGAAGAGAGTTATAACTTGGAATATGACTTTTTAAAGGGTGATCTAAGTTGGACCGCCGCATGGCAGCAAGATTATCTTGATGATATTACTTATAGTGGCAATGATGATGTTTTTGGGAACTATAAAAGCCAATATAAACTGAGGCTTTCTTGGGCCCTTAGCATGGGCGGCGCTAAAAATAGGATTAAACAAGCGGGTTATACCCTGGAAAACGCTAAATTGGCCCAATCGCAAACTGCCCGAGGGATCATCGCTGAAGTTGAAGAAGCAGCCTCCGCTTATGAGCTTGCCGGTTTAAAAAGGATCCAGGTTGAACGGGGTCTGGCCCTTTACCAAAAAGATCTGGAACTGACTCAACTGAAATTTCAATTAGGAACCGCCACTGCTTTAGAAGTGACCGACGCAGAACTAAAAATGGCCGATGCTCAACTGGAGATTGATAATGCCCAGTGTGACCTAAGGCTTGCCGCCGAAAAAGTAAGGTTGGCGATGGGTGAATTATACGATTACCCGATCTTTTAAGGCTTAAAGGGCTGATGGATTATTATTAATCGGGAGGGCATAGATGTATAAGAAGCTGGTATTAATAGGAATGACTTTAGTGATAATTGTGGGGTCCGGGTTTTATATACATAGCCGGAACCGTCAAAAAAAGCAGGATTCGCTAACATTAGGGGAGCAGATTTTCCGGGTGGAACGGCGGGATTTAAGCGAAACCGTTGATGGTGACGGAGTAGTGGTTTTTTCAAAAAACGGAGGGATCTTTCCGGCTTATAAAGCTACTGTTCAAAAGATTCATTGTCGGGCTGGGGATAAGGTCCAAAAAGGCGATTTGTTGATGGTGCTTACTTCGGATACTTTAAAATCCAGTTGGGTGGAGGCGGAACATAGATATCAAACGGCGAAACTCAATTTGGAGCAGGCCCAAAAAAACTTGGAACGTCAAAAGATTCTTTTCCAAGCTCAGGGAATAACCATTGACGAGTTGGAAAGCGCTCAAAACAGTGTTGACCTTAATGAAGTCTCTTTACGTGAAGCCTCTTCCAATCTGGAGTTATTGACCCAAACCACCGATGAGGCAAATTTTATTGGGAGCGATCACCGTACGATCATGATCCGGGCGCCCTTCAACGGGGAAGTCGCTTGGGTTGAGGTTAAACCCGGCCAAATAGTGAGCGCCATCGGAAGCAGCAGTAGTGACAGCAGCAGTAATAATTTGTTGCTAAACTTGGTTGCCGAAGATTCTTTAGAAGTTGAAGCAACCGTGGATGAGACTGATATTGATCAGGTGAAATCAGGCCAGAAAGCAAAAGTTATTTTAAACGACGCGAATCAGACCGAAATTTTTGGGGTTGTTACCGAAGTTGGCTCATATGGTTCGGATGATTCCGGAGTAATTATTTTTCCGGTTAGAGTGAGGCTTAATAAAGGGCGGATAACAGTTCGTCCGCAGATGACCGCTGATGTTTCAATTGTAATCATGTCCAAACCCGAAACACCGGTGATTCCAATTGATGCCGTGATCAGGGTTCAGGGAAAATCAATGGTAACGAAGGTAATAGGAGCTAATAGCGAATTGGTTGAGGTGAAACTAGGAGTGGTAAGCGCTGCTTATGTGGAAGTACTTTCCGGTTTAACTGAAGGTGACCAGATCCTGGTCCCTCCAAAAACCGGTCAATTAAAACCATCGACTACTAATAGTCAACCCCGGCAGAGACGGGCGAACATGGGAGGTCAAGGCCGTCCACCGCGATTGTAAGGAGGAGCAGCAATGATTCGGATTACCAACTTAAGCAAGATCTATCAAATGGGTGACACTCAAGTCCGGGCTTTGGATGATATTTCTTTGACCGTCACGGAAGGAGAAATGATGGCCATCATGGGGCCATCAGGCTCGGGGAAGTCCACCTTGATGAATGTTTTGGGCTGTTTGGACCAACCTACCCGGGGCGCCTATCATTTATCCGGGAGGGACGTGGGCCAACTTGACGAACGGGAACAAGCCGCCCTAAGGAACCGGGAGATAGGGTTTGTGTTTCAATCATTCAACCTTTTACCTAAATTAACCGCACTCGAGAATGTAGAATTACCGTTGGTTTATGCTGGAGTCGATCACAAGGAACGGCGGGAGCGGGCCATTGAAGCTTTATCTAAAATGGGATTAGCAGAACGGCTTTATCATAAACCAAAGGAACTTTCCGGAGGGCAGCAACAAAGAGTGGCAATTGCCAGAGCTTTGGTTAGCCGTCCCCGGTTTATTCTGGCCGATGAACCCACCGGTAACCTTGACTCTCGATCCAGCGCCGAGATTATGGGAATTTTTCAAGAATTGAACCAGCAGGGTATTACTATTATCTTAGTGACTCACGAGGAAGATATTGCTTCATATACTCAGAGGGTAGTGAGATTCTTCGACGGTAAAATCGTTTCCGATCAACCGATTAAACAAGGGAATCGAACCGAGGAGGCTTGTTCATGAAAGCTTCTGAAAATATAATGATGGCGGTTCGGAATATATTAAGTAATAAAATCCGTTCTTTCCTGACCATGCTGGGTATTATTATCGGGGTAGGAGCGGTGATTACCATGATCTCCATCGGTGAAGGCGCTAAAAGCAGGATTACCGATTCGATTACCGCCATGGGTTCAAACTTATTAATTGTCACCCGTGGCCGGGGAGGCCGGGGTGGAAGAGGTGGAGGTTTTGGCCAGGCTGCAGTTTCTTTGGGGCAAAAAGAAGTGGAATTGATTCATAATAGTTCTTTGCATATTAAAACCATCGCTCCGGAGGTTCGGACTAACCAAACCGTAGCTTATGGTGGCAATAGTATCAGTACCACCATCCAAGGCTGTACGGTTGATTTTCTGTCAGTCCGTAACTATCGAGTAGCCTTGGGACGTTTTTTTAGTGAAGATGAGATCGCTCGCAGGCGCAGAGTAGCTGTAATCGGTTCTTATGTGGCCCGTGAACTTTTTGGGGACTCTAATCCCTTGGGAGCGATAATCAAAGCCGGACGATTACGTTTAGAGGTAATCGGTGTTTTAGCTGAGAAAGGGCAGAGTGGATTCAACAACAGCGATGATTTGGTATTGGCCCCGTTAGTTATGGTCCAGCAGAAGTTGGTAGGAAGTAAAGATTATCAGGCTATTTACATCCAAGTTGAGAACGAGGAATTTATGGAGAGTACCTACGGTCAAGTATATACGGCCCTTTTGGAGCATTATCAAGATGAGGAAAAATTTAACCTCCGGAATCAAGCTGAAATTTTAGCCACCGTTCAAGAGTCCTCTCAAACCTTTACTTTTTTATTGGCTGGGATCGCCGCAGTCTCGCTCTTGGTTGGGGGGATTGGGATCATGAACATTATGTTGGTTTCGGTGACGGAACGAATTCGAGAGATTGGAATCAGGAAAGCCATCGGCGCTCGCAAAGAAGAGATTTTATCCTTGTTTTTAATTGAAGCGGTGATGTTAAGTTTAAGCGGAGGGTTGATCGGAATTTTGCTAGGTTATTTAGCAGCTCAGATAATGGCTAGTTTTTCCGGATGGGCGACAACGATTACTTTACCGTCGATCCTGCTGTCATTTGTATTTTCAATTGCAATCGGATTATTTTTTGGAGTTTATCCCGCCTACAAAGCTTCCGGTTTGAACCCGATTGAAGCCTTAAGACACGAGTAAGAGGGCTGATAGAGAAAGAATCCATATTAGCATGGGGTTCTCCATGTATGATTAGAGTTTCTTCACCTTAGAACAGAGGCTGTTGCAAAATTCATATTTTGCAACAGCCTCTGTTTGTTAATTCAGTTATTCAGCTTTCACTTCGGTCCAGATCCGATCGAATTCTTTCAGCACATTTACGAGTTTAGTAAAGACCTCGCAGTTTGTCAAATCTTCTTCCAACGGATAGGCCGAACGATTGTCGGTTATTTCCCGGGGTAACTTTTTAACCGCCTCGGTATGGGGTGAGGAATAACCGATATAATCGGCGTTACGGAAAGCGATTTCAGTATCGCACATAAAATTGATGAAATTTTCGGCTGCTTCCTTATTGGCTGCACCCTTCGGAATTATCATGGAGTCAAACCATAAATTTGAACCTTCCTTGGGAATCACATAATCCAAATTTTCATTCTCGCGGATGCAATATACGGCGTCTCCCGACCAGACTACGGCTAAAGCGGCTTCCTCGGCAATCATTTTATCTTTTACTTCATCAACCACATAGGCTAAGACCAAAGGCTTTTGCTGGATTAGGGCTTCTTTTGCTTGTTCCAATTCGGACAAATTTTCGCTATTTAGCGAGTAACCGAGCATTTTCAAGGTAATCCCAATACAGTCTCGTTGGCTATCCATCATTAAAATCTGTTTGGCGTACTTTTTATCCCAAAGGATCTTCCAGCTATCAGGTGTGGTTGGCACCATCTTTTTATTATATAAAATACCTACTGTGCCCCACATATAGGGAACTGAATATTGGTCTTGAGGATCAAAGTCGAGTTGTTTAAATGTCGCGCCGATATGTTGATAATTCGGAATGTTGTTAAAATCTAGCTTTTCGACCATATCCTCATCGATCATTCGTTTGATCATGTAATCGGAAGGGATAACCAGGTCGTAACTGCTGCCTCCGGCTTTAAGTTTGACATACATATCTTCGTTAGTAGTGAAGGTGTCGTAGTTTACCTTGACTTTATATTGTTTTTCAAAATCCTTCAAAACTGTTTCATCAATATAGTCGCCCCAATTGTAGACATTTAGCGCTGCCTTTGAAGATGGACCGCAACCGCCGGCTAAAATGACGGTGCTGATTAATAAGATAGCTACTAAAATCTTGCCTAAGCTCTTCATCTTGTTTCCTCCTTTATTTTTACACCCTTTTTTTGCCGGGACATCATAATGTTGACAATGACCAACAAAGAAAGTACACAAACGAACATTAGAGTGGAAAGAGCGTTTATCTTGGGATTGATTCCCCGTCGCGCCATTGAATAAATAGTAATCGATAAGGTAGATACTCCCGAACCGGTATTAAAAAAACTGATTACAAAATCGTCCAAAGATAAAGTAAATGCCAGCAGCCAACCGATGATTACTCCCGGCATTATCTCGGGCAAAATAACCTTCCGAAAAGCAAAAGCCGGAGTGGCGCCCAGATCTAGGGCCGCTTCGTACATGTTTTTGTCCAATTGCTTCACTCTGGGCAGCACGGATAGGATAACATAAGGAATGTTAAAAGTGATATGAGATAATAACAATGTTAAAAAGCCCAGCCTTAATTTGATAAAAATGAACAATAGCATAAACGAGATTCCGGTCACAATATCCGGATTCAACACCGGTAAATAAGTTAGGTTCATGGTGGCGATCCGGGGCAGGGGTTTCATACTATTAATCCCGAAGGCGGCTAATGTTCCGATGAATGTGGCAATGAAAGCTCCAACTAAACCGATGATCAACGAATAATAAAGTGAAGTCATAATTTGTCGGTCCTGAAACATCGCCAGATACCATTTGAAGGTGAATCCGGTCCAGGCGCCTCTGGTACGGGAATTATTGAATGAATATAAAGCAAGCATGATGATGGGAGCATAGAGAAAAACATAAAGAAAGAGGATGTAGGTTCTTTTCAAGACTTTAGTCACCATAAACCGGACCCCTCCTGTTCGGTTTCATACCTAGAAGCAAACCCCATGCCGATTAGAATAATCGCCATCATCACCGTTGAAATTGCTGAACCAAAATTCCAATCACCAACGGTCAAAAATTGTTGTTCAATTAGGTTACCGATTAAGGTATACTGGCCGCCGCCTAATAATCGGGAAATCACAAAAGTGGTGACGGCAGGCATAAAAACCATGGTGATTCCGGAGATTATCCCCGGAATGCTTAAGGGAAAGGTGATTTTTAGAAAAACTAAAAACGGGTTAGCCCCTAGATCCTCGGCGGCTTCGATTAGATTCCGGTCAATCTTGCTTAAGATCGAATAAATTGGGAGCACCATAAAGGGAAGAAAATTATAAACCATTCCCAAAAAAACGGCAAAATCATTATAGAGTAAACTTAGCGAGGGAAGACCGATAGCCCCCAGGATGGTGTTGATCAAACCTTTTCGCTCCAGTAAAGTAAGCCAGGCGTAAGTCCTTAATAAGAAATTAACCCACATGGGAAGGACCATTAACAGAACCATGGTATTACGGTGTTTTAAATCGCGGCCCGCTAAAAACATGGCCGCCGGGTAACCTAAGGCAAAGCATAAAATGGTGCTTACACCGGCTAATTTTAAGGAACGAAACAAGACTTTCAAGTAGATCGGTTGATTGAAACGGCGAAAATTATCCAAGGAAAAGATGGTTCCGGTTGAGCTGGTAACTGTAAAGCTAAAATATAACAACAACCCCAAAGGGACAATAGTAAAGATGATCATCCAAAGAATATAGGGGTATGCAGTCCAAGTTTTTTTCATTCCTCGGCCGCCTTTTTCATGATGTGAATGTCATAGGGATCAACTTTCAATCCGACCTTCATTCCGGTCGGGCGCATCCGGGTGCTATGAATCATCCATTCCATATCGTGGGCTTGGACCATCATTTCATAATGGACGCCTTTAAAAGTCACCGATTTAATTGTTCCTAGGAAGACACCGTCGGTTTCATCAACGATCTTAAGATCTTCAGGCCGGATTACCACATCGACCGGTTCGTTTTTACCAAACCCTAGATCGGAACAGCGTATATTTTTACCGCTGATCTTAACTTGGTAATCTTCAAGCATTATTCCGTCAATAATATTACTTTCTCCGATAAAGTCCGCCACAAAAGCATTAACCGGTTCGTTGTAGATTGATTCCGGGGCGCCGGCCTGTTGAATTAGACCGTTATTCATAACTACAATCGTATCGGACATGGTTAACGCTTCTTCCTGGTCGTGGGTGACATAGATAAAAGTAATCCCCAATTGCTGCTGCATTGCTTTCAACTCCAGCTGCATTCCTTTGCGGAGTTTCAAATCAAGAGCGCCTAAAGGTTCGTCTAATAAAAGCACTTCCGGTTCATTTACCAAAGCTCGGGCGATAGCCACCCGTTGCTGCTGGCCACCGCTTAAAGAATTAACGGAGCGTTTTTCATAACCGGTAAGGCGGACCAAGTCTAAAATACGATCGATCTTTTGCTTGATAATCGCTGGTTCCACTTTTTTTATTTTAAGACCGAAAGCGATGTTTTCAAAAACATTCATATGGGGGAAGAGGGCGTATTTTTGAAAAACCGTGTTTACCCTTCGTTTATAAGGGGGAAGACTGATGATGTCCGTCCCTTCGAAGAGAATCTTTCCCGATGAAGGGTATTCAAATCCCCCAATGATCCTTAATGTAGTTGTTTTACCGCAACCGCTAGGGCCGAGCATAGTCAAGAACTCATTCTTTTTGATGTTTAAGTTAACATTACGAATGGCTTCGGTACCGTTATAGTCTTTGGAAATGTTTTGCAAGCTAATCAAATATTCAGACATTGGTTCCTCCAGTGGAGAAATGGATAAAAGCTATTTTTAAATTTAACCAATATTAATTATCACAGAAAGTGAAATAAAGTCAATATTTTTGGGATAAAATGATCTGAAAAAAGATCTAAAATTCGAGATAAGGGAAAAAGGACTAACATAACAATTTCCCATAATAATAGACGTCTTTCCTGATGGTAAAAGCCTAAATTTTGATATGGAGTTATGATCTCAAATAAATTTGAAACCTTGGCCTGGATTTTCTCAAATCTCTTCTTAAACTCGTAGAAATCAACGGTTGAATTATAAATTTTTTTTAGTTCTAGGTCATCATATTTTTGGGGTCGGTCTAAGATTTTTAAATCATTTATTACTGTAAGTTGGAGCTTAACGATTTCTAAAATAATTTTTTTAAGAACATGGTTGAAAGGTTTTGGTAAACCCCGTTGCAAGTCGAATACAAGGCGTTCGGATCGGTCATAAATGGAATCTAATTTAGTTTCAAGGTATTTCAATTCAGTTGATTTGGCCAGCCCCATTGCATAGAGGCCTAAGGTTAGTTGGATTGTTGCCGGTTGGATTGGTTTTTCCAGATTTAAACCATGGTTTTCGTTAAATTTTGAGAATAAGCTAAAGTCCACTTTGCCAACTATGGATTCAAGGGAGGTCAGAAAACGATAAGTCTCCGTAGAATTAAAATTAAAAAAACATACACACCCATACTTAAATAGCCAAATGAATTTGTCGGGCGTGTCATACTTTAGGATGGTGCTTATTTGCTTGGGTTGAAGCTGTAAGAATTCAGGTTCCGGTCCGGATAGGGATACCTTGAAAAAGTCCGCCAAACGATGGACTTTGAGTTGCAAAGAAACTTTATAACAATTTAAATAGACGGTGTTGAGCATTTTAACATCCTTTTTGGGGATCGGAGAATTGTCAAGTCTTATCATTTCAATAAATCGGCAATCATCAAAACTACTTCGACCAAGATCAAGACTACAATTAACCATTCCACAAAAAGACCACGGATTGAGTGGCTGATCGAAGTAAAATGTCCTACAATAACATTTAAAATATCGGTTTTTTGCTTAAAGATTTCATATCTATCATTTAGTTCAAAAAACTCGCTCATTTTTTCATAAAAAAGGCCGGCATCGCTGTTAACCCAGGTAATATCCGGTTTATCAAGGATCATTAAATAATTGATAGTATTATACTCATGGCGGATAATACCGGCAGTAGTCCTAGCCAGTTCCTTGTCGCTAATTTTTAGATTAACTTTCTCCAGGCGATCAATCATGTTTTCCAACCGGTCTAAGATCTTGCCAATTTGTTCTTCGACTTTTTCCAAAGCCACCGATTTGGCGATTACTACCGAAATTAATTCCGGATGATAAGGTTGAAATTGGGGTACAACGGCATATTCATCGGTGAAATGTAAATCTTCTTCATATTCCTCTGAATGGGCCGCTTCTCTTAATTCATAATCATCAAAATAAGACCCAGGATATTTCGGTTCCAAATCGGGTTTGATTGATTTTAAGTAACTGAAGAAAGCCGGTTCGTCCCCGGGAGGGACATTGATAAAAACTACGCTTCCAAAGTAAAAAATCAATATCTGTTGAAATTGCTCCACCGGACGGCCAAGGATGGAAGCGAGGGTCTGGTCTTGAAGAATAAGCGGTTCTTCCCAGGTGTATTTTTTAGGGATTCCACAGCGGAAAGCGATTTTGTTGAGATCGATCTCATTGGTGATAGCGTATGCTTTGAATTTCATCTTCATTGATCACCTCATTTATTTTTTTGCCGGGATCTTAGTTTTAATATTCCAATCCCAATGGCTAATAGAGCAAAAAGTCCCAGTGAGACGACTGCGAATAATTGTACCTTTGGGCCCCATTCCAGATAGGCTTTTTCCCAATGTTCTCCCAAAAAACGGCCGATGAATACAAATAAGGTTGATGATAGAAGAATACTTATCGAAAGCCCAATTAATGCCCGACGCTTATCAAAGTTGACGATACCGGCGGCTAGCACCACACCGGAACGAGCGATAGGTAAAAAGCGGCTTAGCAGTAAAGTCCAATAGCCAAATCTGTTGAACCACTTTTCGATCTGTATGAAAGTCTTTGTATCCAGCAACCACGAGTATTTTGGCGAAACGAGCAATTTATGCTCGAATTTATTGCCAAGACTATATAAAAATAATGAAGCGGTAAAGGTCCCCGCAAAGGAACTAATGATGATCCAAACCGGGTTTATACTGGCGATACCGGCAATGGAACTTCCAATGACCAGTAAAGTATCACCGGGTATTGGCGGTATGATCACTTCGAGAAAACTGAAGACTAAAATGATCATGAGTAAATATTGAGTATATTCAATCAATACATCGGGGTTGGTAAGATGAGTTAATAGTCTAAGAATAGTGTCCATAGAACTCCTTCAATTAATATTCACGAATGATAATCCGCCGAAATTAAGGTATGTGATGTAACACTTTCTAAATGATTGATTATCGTATTTCATTATTATTATTGGATATTGGTTAATAATAATCCTATTAGTTTGAGTTAAATTTAAATTATGTTTTAAAATAATACCATTCAAGCCACCCGTGATAAGGCGGCTTGAATGGTTTTGTTTATAGTAAGGGCGCTGATATGCTATTTTATATTTATGATGGTTCTTCTATCCCGGAGCTATCCGTTACTCCGGCTGTCAGATTCACCATTTCCTGGTGGCGTACACTATTGGCGGCGCTAAAATTACCTTGAAGGGTCCTGATAGCGAAAACCGCCACCAAGACTTGGGCGTTGCTCACCGTGAACTGGACTTCGAATTCATTTTGATTTCCGATATTTACATTTGCGAAATTGGAAGAACCAGCAGGGAGTGAAAAGTTGCGAGTTGCTATAAGGATTTTCGTTCCATCTAGGCTAAAGACTCTTGCCTGAATGGTTTGGACCAGGGGTGAGTTGTTAAGAGCTTTTAACCTTAGCTGCGTTACACCCGGTTCGACTTCAATGGGGCCTGTGGAATAAACGATATCAGGCATTAGGTTCACTCCTTTCCGGGGAGATTTCCCCATCTTCATAGTATTGATGAAGGGAGTATATTTTGCCGCTCTAAAGGCATGCGGGAACTGGAATCACCTGATAGTAAGTTTGCATCAAAGCTAAAAAAGTCAATTTCATCGCTAATATCCCACTATCGCTTTGTATTCTTCTTATGAGTGTTTTTATTTTTATGTTTTATCTTTCCGGAATGATAATTGGCCTTATTTTTTATAGCCTTAAACTGTGGTGAACTTAACTCGGAAAGGGCAAAATTCAGATCAGAGTCGGCGCAGGCGGTAAAGGTGAATACCGTCAAACTAAAGACTAAATTAATTAGGAGAACCAGAAAAAGTTTTAATCTCATAATAATATCCCCTTGCTTTTGGCAAGATCATTCGGCGATAACACTAGTTTCCCTTTCATGAAATTGCTGGGATTTTTATTAATAGAACTAAGAACAGAGGTCTTTTCAAAAAATCATCGAAAGTAAAGAAGTAAAGTTATTAATGTAATTCCTAGCCCGATTATTATTGGCAAAAATCTCTTATGGGATGGACATAAATTATGATTAATAAATTTATCTAGAAAATTTTAGAGACGCTTGTCCACTACCAAGTATTTCGATTTGATTAAAGATAAAGGAAGGTTTTTACAAATATTAAACGGAATTAAGTATTTAGATCTATTTCTCAAGCAAAGGGAGGGGAAGAGTGATGAATTTAAAAAAGACTATTATTTTAGGGTTATTTTTATTACTTTTATCTCAGACGGTAGTTATTCAATACGGAATGGCATCTGGATATACACAAGTATTTTATTGCACAAAGGATGCCTCAGCAAAAGTTGAAGAATATAATGAAACCAAAACTTTTACAATTCCTGAAGAACCATTAACTTTTACCACAAATATTAATTGGCGAGCTGAAGTCGATGAAAGACATTTAGTTGAAAATGAAAAACCTTATTGTAAAATTTTCATTGTCGATCGTAATGGGGTAAGTAGGGAAGAAGTAAAAGTTGGGGAAGGAAAGAAACAAAGTGGAACAATTCGTTTGCAGCCGGGTCAATTTTGCAAGTTTACACTATACTCCGGTAAATATAAGAGTGTTATCGGAACTAAACATGCCGCTGAAGTTAAGGCTTCTTGCAATTACCAGACATTACAGGTTACAGCGATGGAGCTCGCTACTGCCGGAGTGTTCAAATTATCAGTAGCCGGACCCGAAGGATATAACTGGATATGGACTATCCCCGGGCTCAGTGAAATATCTGGAAATACTATTCAAAGTACATTCAAGCCTGGTGATACACGGATTACAGTTGCGGATGAAGGATTAAAGCATGCGCTTAATTTTAAATTACCCATTCCGGAAGTTGTTGAGTTGGATCCCATAATTTCTGGAACTAATGGGTATGAAGAGTTTATGGTAAAAGTCACAACGAAGCTTGAAAACCATTATCAGTCAACGTCGGAATGCACTTGGGATCCTGGTGATGGGAGCCCCATAATGAATGGAGTTAATTATGAACATACTTATAAAAAAACAGGCGCCTATCAACTGAAATTGAAAGTTAAGAATAGTTTGGGTCCAATAATTGAAAAAAGTTGGAATATTACCGTTAAACCTTTTAAAATTACAATTGAACCTTATATTAATCCCGATAAAGGAGTGATGCCGCTAAAAGTCCGTTATGAATCAAAGTCAAAAGTATATGGTCAGCCCTTTAAGTTAAAGTATTTTTGGGATTTTGGAGATGGAGCTACTTCAACGACGGAATCCGGGGAACACCTTTATGTAAAACCAGGTGAGTATAGAATAACTTTAAGTCTTATGGATGAACTTCACCCCGAACTAAAGCCTTTATCTTGGTCGGGTATGATTACAGTATCCAAACCGGTGTTGACTTTAGCTCCCAGTGCCAAACAACAAAGCGGAACTATTCCATTTCAAGTTCAATTTAACCCAAACCTTAAAATTGAGGGCAGCCCAACAAAGATTGAATATTTGTGGGACTTTGGCGATGGTACGACTTCAATCGAAAAAGCCCCAAAACATACTTTTTCCGAACCGGGACGTTATAAGGTGAATCTTACCGTATATGATCGGCTTAATGAAACGGAAGTTTCGGAACTAATAGCGATTGACGCATTACCCCCACTATTAACTTCGAAAAGTAATTTATCGCCTTTATCTGGTTCGATGCCATTAATAGTTGAGGGGAAAGCTATTCCTGAAATAAGCGGTTATCCGACAAAGCTGGTTTACAATTGGTATGTTAATGATAAATTGGTTTATACCGGAGAGAATTTTAAATATACTTTCAAGACGCCGGGAGCTTATACAGTAATTTTAAGGATTAGGGATGATTTGCCCGGTCACATTGCTCAAGCATCTCATACTTGGAATGTAATTGTGAACAATCCAGCTCCGCAATAGTAGTAATCTAACTTTCATCTTCGACCTAACCGCAAGCTATTTTGGAAGCGTGATGGTTAAGGAGTAAAATGTTTATCGAAACGTTTGATTAACCCAGATGATGAACTCGGCCAAGGTCATTTTGCCCCCTTATTTAAATATGGCCAGTATTTCAACGACTGTATTACGGTTATCCCCGTTGCAACTGATAAAACGGCGGACTGGAAACTCGATTTTTTGGGCTTTTTGATAGATCTCTTTAATAAAATCGGTTGAATGATTGGAGATCAATACTGGGATACCACGGGCGGCAGTTCGCGAGGCTACTTCGGCTAACCGTTTTTGCTCCGAACGTCCGAAACCTCCGGCGCTATATGAGGTGAAGTTGGATGTTTCGCTTAACGGTTCGTAGGGAGGGTCGCAATAGACCACATCACCGTTGCGGGCTTTGGAAAGCATGGTTTCAAAATCCAAAGAAGTGAATTCGGCGTTTTCAAATTTGGCGAGGAAATAAGTCAGTTCTTTTTCGGCGAAATAAGGTTTTGAATATTTACCAAAGGGGACATTGAATTCACCGCTGGCGTTATAACGGGACAGACCGTTATAACCATGTCGGTTTAAGTAGATGAACAGCGCCGATTTGACCAAGATGTCGGTTTCCCGGTTAAATTGTTTTCTGATCTCGTAATATTTTTCCGCAGTATTAGTTTCAGGAGTAAAATATTCACGGCAGAACTCGATAAAAGCAGTGCCTTCCCTTTGCAATGCTTGATAGAGGTTGATCAAGTCGGTGTTGATGTCATTTAACCAATAGTTATGATAATCGGTATTTAATGATAAAGCGCAACTGCCGGCGAAGGGTTCCAAAAGCCTTTTTCCCGGCGGTAATTGCGCCTTGATAAGTTCGACTAGCCGATATTTACCTCCGGCCCATTTTAAGAAAGGTCGCATTGGTTCTCCTGTGAAAAAATATGTTTAAAAACGGTTGAGAATATTTTTCTTTGGTAGCTTTCATCTTTACAATCCCACGTTAGAAGGGTAAAAATATAGTCTCCTTGGGAAGTGAACACAATACCGGTATCATGTACGATCCCCTCTAGATTACCGTTTTTATGGGCTAGAGTAACTTCTCTGGGCAAACCACGGCTCCACCATGGTTTAGGGGAATGTTTTTTCATAATATCCAGCATAATCCCGCTGCACTCCGGATCAATAACTTTACCTAAGTATAAGAGTTCCAGAAATTTTGTCAAGTCGGAGGCGGTCGTTAAGTTGTCCTTACCCGCTTTTCTCGCGTCAAAATCCAGCATCTTTCTTTGGAGGACTGTATTTCGGATTCCTAATTCCTCGATGAAGAGGTTAATGTTTTGCATTCCAACGGCATCGATGAGCAGGTTGGTCGCTATGTTATTACTACGGGAGATCATTAGTATTATCAGTTCTTCAAGGGTGTAAACAGCGCCGTAGGGGAGGGTGTCCTCGATCCGATCCGCTTCGGTAACCATAAAAGTTTGTTTTAAGTCCAAATTTCCCGTTTTTATTTGGTGAAAGACTTTGGCCATGATGAACAGCTTAATGGTACTGGCGGAGGAAACGATTTGGTTTGGGTTAACGGCTAATATCTGGCCCGAAGATAAGTTTTTGAAGATAAATGAATAGTTTAGCTCGCTTTCATCAATCAATTGTTGAACATCTTTGACCACGGGTTATTACCTGTTCCCTTCGAATTTAAATTTGTTGTGATAGAATTATTTAAAGATCGCATTTCGCGAATAATTTTTTAGTTCATCGAACTTAAAGGACATCTTCACCGGGTTTTTTATTTTCCAAGGTTTCGATCTTTATACATAAATTTCTTTAGTCATTCAACTCAATGCTTTTCAACCTTGATTGCATAACGATTTTTCGGAGCATCTTATTATACATAAAGGGTGATTTTAAGTTCTTTAGGATAATATTAGTTCGTAATTGTGAGGTATTTTTTAGATATAAATCCGACCAGGATTCAATTCCTTGGGAAAGAGCTCTGGAGAGTGCTAATGCGCTTTTAAAGGCATAACTAAGTCCTTCCGCGGAACTGGGACTGATAAAACCTGCCGCTTCCCCGATTAAACCGACTCTGCCACTACCTATCTGAATTTGATTTACAGACTGAGGTCGTAGTAAGTATGTTCCATTCTTTCGAATACTTTTATGAAGTTCAAATCAATAATTTTTTAACTTGAGTTTCAGTAAATCGAATCTTTCATGGATTTCCTTGTTGAGAAGTAATGCGGAGCCAACGATTAGAAAGTTTTCTTTAGGAATTATCCATGAATAAAAATCTGTTATTTCCCGATCAAATATGGCGCCATAATAATTTACATTCTGCAAAGTTTCAAACCATTCTTGAATCGCTACATATCGTTTAGGATACTTCTGATTTGGGAAAGCATTTCTCCTGATTTTTGAAAAAGCGCCATCAGCGCCTATCAGTAATTTTGCTCTTTCTTCATAATTACTAGTTCCTTTTGTAAAGCTAATCTTAACAGAATCATTAAGCGTAATGTGCGATCGATAAGTACTGCCATTAACAATATTTACTGCCGGGGGAATTAACGATTCGAGCCATTTATCAAATTCCTCCCGATCGATGTTAATGTAGTGACGTTGATAATACCTCTCAATTAAGTTGTCATTATCGATAGTTCTGACTGCAAACATTTGAGGACTTAAAATTACTGATTTAGGCAGACCCAATCCAAATGAAGCCAGCATTTTTTGAGCATCCGGGTCTATTAAGCCTACACAACATTTTTGGAGTCCATGATATAAGGGTTCTTGAAAAGTGCGTTTTTCTAAAAGTAATACTTGATACTGATTGCCAATCAATCTTGCTAAGGTTGCCCCGGCTGGTCCACCGCCGACAATGGCTA
>JAAYEK010000289.1 GCA_012728785.1 Bacillota bacterium
CCTGGATGCTCTCGTCGCCCTCGGTGGCCACGCTGATGATGAGGCCGGCGCGCGCCCGGATCTCCTGGATGTTGGACACCATCTTCTCGTAGGTCTCGCCCTTCACGGCGACGCAGACCACGGGGAAATGGGCCCCTCCATGGCTTGATCACTGCAGAATTATTGCCTTTCCCGATAGTATAGCCGCCGCAACCTGAGTCACAGGGGTTGTCTTCATGTGCTTTTCATGTCGGCCATGGGTTGTTTATCCAGGCATTTGCAGCGTCCCGGCCCGCCTGTCGGGCCGGGACGCGTCAGATCATTTCATGTGCAGTGCCGACCGCGCAGGGCGGCAAGCGCGGCAAATGTCAGTCCGGTCAGAAACAGGTCGCCTATCCGCGATTTCAAGCCCGCAAGGGTAACTAGTGACTTGGCGCACGCGCATGCCGCGCTGTCCGTGTCTTCTTTTTCTTCTTCGCTGTCGGGTGTAGTTACCGTATACAAATAGGTCGCCGCAGTGCCCCCTGCGAGAATTTTGCTGCCATCGGGAGAGAATGCGACGGCGGCGCTTATGAGGGTTTCCGGGCTGATGGTTGTCAGTCGTTCCCCGGAGGACGTGTCCCACAGGACGATGTTGGAAGCCGCCGTCAAGACCCTGCTCCCGTCCGGCGAAAAGGCCACCTTGGCGATGCGGAAACCGTCCGCCGCACCAAGACGGAAGGTGCGGATCAATGTGCCCGCTTCCGACGTGTCCCACAACTGTGCCACAGACCCGTTCTCGTTTGCGCAAAGCGCCTTTGTTCCGTCTGGCGACAGTGCGACAGGCGTGACACCGCCGTTTTCCTGGCAGTTGTAGCTGCATACGGATGCTCCGGTCGCCACATCAAAGATGACCGCCGCTTTTATCCCCCCCACCAGCACATGACCTCCGTCAGGCGAAAATGCGGCCGTGGGCACCCAGTACCCCCCCCATGACGTGGTGAGGGGGATGAGACGAATCACATGGCCATCGGCGGTGGACAGGATTTCGACTTCTTTGTCCCCGCAAACCACCACCCGGGCCCCGTCACTGGAAACCGCTATATCCACCCCGAAAAAAGAGCTTGGAAACACGTGGAGCAGTACGCCGGAGTTCGCGTCCCACACCTGCAGTTGATCACGCTCCGGCCCTTCCACAAAGACGTGCGCCCAGGCGAATATCCTGGCACCGTCCGGGGAAAAAGCCGCGTCGTAGACATACGTGTCCGGGGCGCTGAAGGTGCGAATCTGCTTCCCCGTGGACAGATTCCACAATGCGATGTTTCGGTCCGCCACCCCCTGCACCGTGAGCGCGGTGTTCCCATCGCGGGAGAAAGCCACACAGTCAGCGCCGGTTCCAAAGGTGTTTGTCAATTGGCTGGTGGTCTCTTTTTCGGCAGACTGATCCCAACTTCCGCCGTTCGCCACTCGGCCGACGGCTGTCCAGGCAAGGCCTGCAACCAGCAAAGCCGCAGCCAGAGCCCACCTTTGCGCACGCGCACGAAGCTTCATTTGTTTTCCTTTCGATTGTCGTTCATGGAAAGGACCATTCTGTTTCGTTGCCTCGGCCGGTTCCAATTCATGACTTGCGGGGGACGCGAGACGATAGGGCCAGAAGCAACATTAGCCCCAGTCCAGCCAGGAACAAGTCTCCCATGCGCGATTTCATGCTTCCAAAGGTCAACACTGACTTGGCATTCGCGCACCCTGCGCAGCCTCCACTGCCGAGTTCCGTTACATCATACAGATAGGTTGCCTCGCCTCCTCCCACAAGAATCTTGGTGCCATCGGGTGAGAAGGAAACCGAGTGTGGTTTGGGAGGAAGAAGTGTTGTTAATCGTTTGCCGGTGGGCACATCCCAGATAATGATACTCTCGAAACTTTCAAACCATCCGTTCGGGGACGCCACTTCTACCACGATATTTCCGCTCGGCGAAAATGCCGCTATGGGAGTCCCCGGGTTAAATATATCAACCAGCGTTGAATCATTGCCAAAATCACGTATCAAGAGCCCTGTGTTCGCATCCCATAATGTCATTGACGCGCTCTGATTTCCGATCAGTATTTGTGAACCATCTGGCGAATACAAAGCAGCGTATACATAGCCATCGGGACATTCAAGACGATGCGTAATCCCGCCAGTGATTACATCAAATTCAAAAACGATGTTATGCCAAGATGCTAGCACATGCCTATTGTCAGGCGAAAACGAAACCCATGATGTGGACGCTTCCGAAGACGGAATAGTAATACTTTTGATAAAACCGCCATCAGTCGTTGATCGTAATTCGCAGAAGTTCTTGTATTGCCCGTCTCCTCTTATAAGTGCAACCAACAACTGGGCTCCGTCAGGAGAAATGGCAATATCCTGCACAAAATCATTCTCATCATAGAGAGCACTATAAATTAGGCCACCTGTATTCGCATCCCATCCCATATAGTAATGTTCACGCTTGTGAAGTTCCAAAGGTGTCACTACCGAACCAAATACCTTGGTGCCATCCGGAGAAAAAATCGCACACTCAACACGCGCGTTACTCAGCCCCGTGTTCAAGGCGCGAATTTGCTCTCCCGTGGTGGCATTCCATAGCATGGCCGTCCTAGGCATCATCCCTTCTTGTTCCACGGTAAGTATTACGTTTCCATCGGGTGAGAACGCTGCACAACTTGATCCCGCTCCAAACGAGCGTATCAGCCTGCTGTCGGTTTCCTTGGTGACCTGCGGGTTCTTTTCGGCGGCGGTCGCCGCACCACTAGTTGCCCAAATCAGGCTTCCAAGCAACATGATCGCGGCCAGGATTGGTTTTTGCACAAGTGTGTGAAGCATTGTTTAGAGTCCTCTCATGGTTTGTCGCCCCCTTCTGGGACGAACTGTTTCACTTTGCTAATTCTGTCTCGTTTCCATTCAGAATTTCCGGGGTACTCGGGACAGCAGGGCCTGCGACAACAGTCCCAGCCCGATCAGGAACAGGTCTCCCGCCCGGTGGCGCCAATCCCCAAGACTCTTGGCTCCGGAACAATGGCATCCCGGGGAGGCGCCGCCGAGTTCTTCCGGGGACAAACGCCCGTCATGGTCTGCATCCAGGGCATCAAACTGCTCCTGGCTGATATCGGGCACCAGCGCGGCCGCCTCGGCATAACTCAGACCGTCGTTGTTCTTGTCTGCCCCGTCAAAGCCTTCCAGCAGGACATCCTGGAGGGGACGGGCCTTGGCAAACCCGGCCTGAAGCGTCTGGGTTCTTCCGGCCGTCACCGCGATGGTGACCGATGCAGGGGCAATCCAGCCGGAGACGGACTTGAAGGTGATGAAGCGTTGCCCCGCTGTGACCTTGTTAAGGGTGACGCCACTTCCCTGCCATGCGCCGCCGTCCATCTGCCATTGGACGCCACCACTGCGGGCTTCTTCCGGCTGGAGCGTCACGGTTAGCGAGCCGGTCGTCGGTGTGTAGGTGCCTTTGACGCGGGCGGTGGAGTTGGCCGGAATGATGATCCCCTGATCCGCCGGGGCACTGTAGCCCGGAACCCTCTTGAACGACACAGCGTGCTGTACGGCAGGAAGATCGGCCAGCGTGGCACCGCTGTTCCGCCATTCGCCTCCATCCGCGCACCATTGGGCACCGGCGTCGCGGGCGTCCGCCGGTTCCAGGACCACGCGAATGGCACCGGTGCCGGTGGCCATGGCGGCTGCCAGATGGACAATGGTCACCGCCTGCATGGCCATGCCGCTGTAGCTGCCGCCCCAGGCCATGCTGTGAACCTCATTGTCCCAGGTGTCGTGGAGGTAGACGGTGCCCGGACTCGTGCTGTCGTCATAGCCCACGCCGACCATGGTGTGCCCCTCGACGTGAATCATCACAGGACACCCTTTGTCAATCTCCGTCTTGTAGTTGGTAAAAGAGAAGCCGCACGCGACCACGGCGTCCACCTGCTGTGTATAGTTCTCCAGCACGGTGTACCCGCGCGACTCGGCGAAGAGCCGCATGCCGTGGCAGGCCTCGGTCTGCGGGGTGCCGCAGGAAGACGAGGGAATGAAGTCGTACAGTCTGTGGCCGGCATCATCCCAGAAGTACCATGTGGCGCCGTCTGTGCAGCTGTCCGTACCGGCAGTGCCGTCGTAGTTCCATTTCCACTGGTTGGTACCCAGGTAGTCGGCCGTGCAGTCGCCCCAGGTGTGCTGCGTTCCGGCGCTCTCCCAGGGGTCAGGTCCGGCGGACTCGTAGGAAATCCAGTAGTCATTCACGTGGCCGGGGGTTGTCCGTCCGTCGAAGCCGTTCATCGTGGCGATGATTGAGCAGGATCCGGACACCGGCCTTGACGGGTCGTCACCCTGCCCCAAGTCGGTCAGGGGGCACACCCCACCGTTCGTCGGCCCGGAGTACATGTTCGGGTAGCCGTTCCGGTCATAGTAGCCGAAGATCATGCCCGCCGAGGTTGCCGTGCACCCGTAGGTCCAGGTGCTTGTGGGCACGGCAAGCTGCCTGGAGGTGGCGGACTTGTACGCGCCCTGGCGCGGCGCCAGCGGCCGGACAAAACCGGGCGGAGGCGTGGGCGGGCTGTTGATGATGACCATTCTGATGTCGGCCCCGTTCTCCGACAGCGGTTGTCTGCCTGCCGCAGTGGGCGGCGCCGAGTCGGCCGGTGCCACCATGTCCCTGTCTTCCGACCACCCGTTTGATCCCATAAAGGTCACTGCCGCTAGAATACCGCCCATGGCGGTCCGTACTGCCCTGTACATCCCTTACCTCTCAGCAATCGTCTTTGATGGTCGCAAGCCTTGCCCACCGTAAAGATGCGTGCGGTCGGCCGGGGCGCGGATTGTTACCGGTCATTTGCCTTCATACTCGAAGGCGCCCATGTCGTAGCCCGCACCCTGAGGGCGCTCGACACCCCAGTAGTCCTCCTCGGGCGCGCCGACTGCAGTCCCTGTGTCAATGCAGGGAGAGGCTGACTGGAGACTGAAATCCCCGTTGTCGGGATCGGTGAATTGCGGGTCCGACACGATGTTTCCGGTTCCCGTATGGCCCCCCTGCACGCAGGAATACCCGACGGAAGGATTGGAGGGAGAGCCCCCTTCGTAGGCATCGTTGTATATTTCAGCCCCTTCTGTATCGGCGTAGTCCCCCCAGAGAATGCAATTGACCAGTGTGGGGGATACGGAGAGGTTGTAGACCGCGCCGCCGACGCCGCCCTCCCCGTAGTCCTCATCATAGGTGGCCCCATTCCCCGCAAGAGTAGAGTTGATCAGCGATACTGCAGCGTCGGGGTAATTGCACACGCCGCCGCCATAGCAGGCGGAGTTGAATGCAATGACGCAGTTGGTCGTTTCGCATTCGGAATAGTCGTAATTGCAGATGGCACCGCCCTCGTAGGAGGCATTGCCGAGAAAGTCGCATCCCCAGATGAACGACGAGGAGTAGTCGTCCCATGAGTCCGTGATCACGCCGCTTCCATAGTTGTCATAGAAGCCGCAATACACAATCTCGGGCGCGGAGTCCAGACTGTAGATGCCTCCGGCATACGTCCCCTCATTTTCGGCGAAGACGCATTCGATGACCTGCGGAGCGGCGAGGTAGTTGAACAATCCCGCGGCAACCCCGCTGAAATCGCTGTCTTGGTTCCACTCGGCGACGTTTCCGGTGAAAAGACAGTTGATCACCGAGGGCGCGGCCCCATAAACGCAAAGTCCACCGCACAGTTCGCCATGCCCGTTTTGTAGCACAAAGCCGTCGAGGACATCATCGCTTTCCCCGTTGAACACACAGGTGCGAATGCCCTGACCGTCAATGATAGTCGCATTGTTTTCCACATCGCGGTCGTCTCGGCTTGTTTCACCGCCCGAAAAACCGCCATAGAGGCTCACTCCCGATTTCATGGAGATTCCATAGGAAACCTCGAGGGTAACGGCATACTCCGCGTCCTGACCAAGGGTGAGGGGCGTTTCTCCTGCGGACTCGCAATAGGTGCCGGCGGCCACCCATACCTCCTCACCCTGCGAGGCGGCATCAATGGCGTCCTGGATGGAGCCGAGCGCCTTGCTCCAGGAACTCCCATTGCCGGATCCGCCCTGTTTTACGCGCCAAATCCCGGTGGTGTTTTCACCACTGCCGTTGCCCGTCAGGGTCACTGTTGCACTGGCCGTGTTCTGGCCGCCATTACTCGTCACTGTCAGTGTCACGGAGTAGGCACCTATGGCGGCATAGGTGTGGGAGGGGTTTGGGGCACTGCTGGTACCGCCATCGCCGAAAGTCCACGACCACCCAGTGATTGCCGTGTTGCCCGGCGTGGACGCATCTCGGAATGAAGCACTCAAGCCGGTGGTTGTATAGGTGAAGGCCGCTGTCGGCGGCGTGTCCTTTTTCGAGCAGCCCTGCATGAACACCAACACCAAGGCACACATCGCCGCGAACGCGCCGTGTTTGACGACAAAGCTCTTCATGTCTTGCCCTTCCTTTGGTTTGGTCGGCTGAGCGCCGACTCGTCCGGGTACTGGATGTCCCATAGGTCAGATGGAACTCCCCATCCTCGGTTTTGTTGTTGCAGCAAACGGTCCCGTTTGCGCAGTTTCAACTACCACACCGGTCCACACGCTTTGCGGCAGCACAGAATCGTGGGCGGGATTCAACAGCCCCTGCGTCATCGGGTAGCCGCTGGACGGCGCCACCGACGCCACGACTGCCGCACCCGGCCCCCCGCGCGCCACCTTGATATTCGACATGTAATCATCCCCCTCCCGGTTTTCCGGGCATACCGCGCCAAACCATCCGCAATACCATGCGACGTGCACGGCAAGACAGCCATGTTTCTTGGGCCCAGCCTGGCCCACCACTTACACCCTGTCAATCCCGACAAGCGGTAGAATGCAATGCTATCCTAGGAGATTTCCAAATGTCAACCTCTTGGGAGCGAATAGGACAACACAAACAAAGATTAATATCCGGCCATTATGTTGGTGGTGTAAAAAGTGAAAAAACATGGTAGTCATCGGAGCGCGGGAGTCACCGAAAAACAACGAACGCGCCGGAGCGGGGATTCCGCTCCGGCGCGCCGTGTATGGAGTCCGCGCGCCGTTGGGCGCGCAGGGGAGAACCCTTACTCCACCGTCACGCTCTTGGCAAGGTTGCGGGGCTGGTCCACGTCGCG
>JAAYEK010000217.1 GCA_012728785.1 Bacillota bacterium
ATAAATACCAACGGCCCCACTAGTCCTAAAAAAGCGTTCATTCTTAAAGCCGAATCAACACGGCCGATCTTTAAAAAGATTAGCGCTACCGCAATTTCAAGCAAGCCCGAGATCATCCGAATTGTTGCCATATTGTTTAAAATAGCCCGTTCCATTACCTGTTCCTCCATATTTTGACGCTTTACACCTCTGAAGCTGTGCCAGACTACTGCTATCTTTTAAAACTATTACCTTTTCCCGCTCCCTATAATATTTAGCAATAATGCCGTCACCCCTGCCGCTGCCAATGGACCGACCGGTATCCCTTTTAAAAGGGAAACTCCAATCACTGTCCCGATTACCAAACCCACCACTACTTCCGGTTGAAGTTCGAGTAAGATCATCCCTTGACCGCATAAATACGCGGCGATAATTCCTCCAATAACCGCCAATATTCCTGCTAAACTTTTGAAAGTTAACCAAATCTCTTTAATACCAACCCGATCTAAAGCAAATGGGGTTAATACCGCAATTAAGAGAAAGAGTAAACCAATATCCGTCGCCCTCCGTTCAAAGATGTTTAATAACGAATATAATTTTGTTAATTTCAGCACTAATAAACTACCGGCTGCTGATGCAATTAAATGATTATTAAACACTAAACCGATAGCCAATATTACCAATAGTAAGCAATTATCTTGAATCATAACTTCACTCCCCGGATCATCCATATTCCGGCCTACATTTATTAATTCTATTTGGAAAATAATTTTTTAATGCCTCAATCCTAACAAAAGATTACCCCACAGCATAAAATGACAGCGGGGTGAAGATATGGAAGGTTTATGGAAAGGAATTATTGAGCCGCCTCTAAGCGGCAGGAATTCCAAGCCACGTACGGTGGGAATTACTATGCTAATTGATAAGGGTTTATCTCCCATGGAGACTGAAAATTTATTGGAGAACACAGCGCCATACATTGATTTCTTAAAGTTGACATTTGGCACCGCTGCCCTATACCAAGCTGATGTTTTAAAACGCAAGCTGGAAATAGCTGCCCATCAAAACGTAGTAGTTTACCCCGGCGGTACTTTCTTTGAGATTGCTTACTGGCAAAGCAAAATCGCGCCTTTCTTTTCAAAGCTAACTGAGCTTGGTTTTAAATGGGTCGAGATTTCCGATGGCACGATTCAATTGTCTCCAGCCCAAAGACGCCAAGTAATCAGTATGGCCTTACAAACCGGATTTAAAGTAATCACCGAAGTGGGTAAAAAGGACCCGGAAAAACAACCTGATGAATTGAGCTTGATTAAAATGATTAAAAACGATCTGGAAACGGGGGTCTCCTGGGTAATTATAGAGGCGCGAGAATCCGGTCAAGGAATTGGTATTTTTGACAGTCAAGGCGGGGTTATTGAAGAAAAGTTAAACTGCTTCAAAGAAGGCGTCCCTCAAGAAAAAATAATCTGGGAAGCTCCTCTGAAGAAACAACAGGTGAAATTGATAAACGAATTTGGGACCAACGTTAATTTGGGAAATATCCCTCCTGGTGAAGCACTGGCTCTTGAAGCCTTACGTTTGGGATTCCGAAGCGACACTTGGAGAGTTGGTTGACTTCTCAAAATCTTCCTCACCCGGATCTAATAATGCTTCATCTTCCTCATCTTCCTGGTCGGATTGGGCTTCAAGATCAGCCAAATCATAATCCTGTCCGGCACCGGTTATCGCTATTTTCTTAGGGAAAGGAGGAACGATAATTCGTAATTGTTTTTGTTCACCGGTGGATTCTGAAAAGTCAAAAAACTCGGCAAGCTTAAAACCTTCCCTTTTTTGATAATAGTCATTATTATTGAGATCGATAAAAATCAAATCAATGCCATAATCATTAAAACAGCCGTTACCGTTAGCATCAATCAACCTAACATTCATTCTTTTAACCGTCTCATCAGTCGCGATATTAATCTCACCATCTAAAAAGGTAGCGCTAATTGCCTCAACCATCAAGTCTGACGCTCCTTTTTTCGTTAGAACGGTTGTTACCATGAAGAAATATAAATTCTTATGAATTTCTCCAGATAGACCTTTGAAAGACACCTTGATCCGGACTGGAATCATTGTCATCGATTGCGTCCGGCCCATTCCTTTAATTTTATCCTGACCACTTTGGAAACTTTTTATTCTCTCATTCTCTTTGATAGTCAAATCACTATTTTGGTCAATATAAAAATCCGACCAATAACCTTGAGGGTCTTTACTCATTAGAAACCAGGTCCGTTGATTATTGTTTCCTAATATAAAACTGCCGAAACGATATTCAGTTAACTGTCCCAGGTCAAAATCAACGGCCAAATTCTCTGGTTTTGATTCAACGACCTCCGCCACGTTATAATAAATTTCATATTCTTCCGAATAAAGATCAAATATAGTTAAGGTTTTGGTTTTTAAGGGATAAACCCCTTCAAGCGGGGCAGGCATCTTTGAACTGCACCCCATTATAATGGTAGCAATCAAAAGAAACCCGGCCAATTTAATTTTTATCATAATAAACCCCTAAAATTCTTAGTTTATCCCTTGCAGTTCCAAATAATTGCGAACCAATTCCTCCAAAATTTGATCGCGTTCAAATTTCTTAATCAACACCCTTGCATTTCGATAACTGGTTATATAGGCGGGGTCTCCGGAAAGCAAATAACCTACAATCTGGTCGAGGGGATCGTAGCCTTTCTCTTTTAACGCCAGACATACTTCGCGCAGTACTAAGGAAACCTCGGATAAAAATTCTTCCTTGGCGGAAAAACGTCTGGTGGTTTCGGTATTGTCTCCCATAACCCTCACCCCTGTCTTTATACTAGTCGCTCATTAAATTCTATTTGAACCAATCCGACAATGACCCGGACAACTTTTAATTGATTTGATCTTTCCGGAGCGCGATATTCATATCAACCTCACCAAATGGAGTAGTAAGTGGAATAGCAAGAGCGGTATGAATATGTTTCAAAAAATCAGGGATCTCCATACCCATTATGAAGAGTGGTGGTGTAATATTACATCGATAGCCGGTTAACGATAGATTAGTACTAGCATTACCAACAATGATGTTTTTTAATTCGCAAAGTGCGCTTTCACTCATCATATCAATTTCTTCAACATTAGTCATTAACATTTGCGAAGCGATCTTTTTAGCGGTTTCACTAGTCATCCCACAGATTACCTGACCTTGAAGATCTCCAAAAACTCCTACTAAAACCGATACTTCATACTTACTCAGTGGTTCTTCATTGAAGAACGGTTTTCCAGCTTCTACTTTTGGATCCAACATATTTTCAATAACCGAGTAAGCAGCTTTCACAAATGAATCAATATGTTCGAACGACAGTTTAATTACCCCCTTTATTTACAATACCTTTTAACCGAGCTACTGCCGCTTTCCGATCCGTTTCATGGAAAATCAAAGTTCCGGCTACAATCACATTGACCCCAGCTTCAACCAGAGTTGCGGCATTTTCCCAATTAACTCCTCCATCAACCTCAATCTTACAAGGAACTCGCTGAGTATTGATCATCTCCCGTAATTTTTTTATCTTTGAAATCATTCCCGGAATTAGCTTTTGTCCTCCAAAACCGGGATTTACGGTCATTAATAAAACCAGATCCAGATCAGCTAGAATATATTCGATCGTTGTTAATGGAGTCGCCGGATTTATCACTACTCCAACTTCACAACCATATTCCTTAATACTTTGAACCAAACGATGCAGATGAACCGTATTTTCCGCATGAATAATAATCCTTTTACTTCCTGCCTTAGCAAACATTGGGATGAAATTTTCCGGTTCATCAACCATCAAATGAGCCTCAATGGGAAGGTCCGTAATTTCTTTCACCTGCTCGACAAACATCGGACCAAATGTTAGATTGGGAACAAAATGTCCATCCATTACATCAAAATGGAGCCAATCTGCTCCGCTAATTTCACAAACTGATTCACCCAAGTTTAATAGGTTAGAGTTCAAAATCGAAGCAGCAATTTCAATCATTCATGTCTCCTAACGATAACGCTTAGCCCAATTTTCCTTTACTTCTTTTAATAATTCCAGATATGAATTGTATCTTTCTGGGTCAATCATACCGTTTTCAAGGCCCTTTTTCAAAGCGCATTCGGGTTCATTTTGGTGAATACAAGAATTAAATCGACATTTTCCGAGGTAATCGCGGAAATCCGGAAAAAGGGACGCCAATTCTTCTGGTTTCAAGTGTTCCAAACCAATTTGGGAAAATCCCGGAGTATCCGCCACAGAGGTTAAGGGATTTACTTTTAGCAACTGTACTTCCCGGGTTGTATGTTTACCACGGCTAATCTTGGAACTGAGTATACCGGTTTTTAATTTTAAACCCGGACAAAGCATATTAAGCAGGGCAGATTTTCCTACTCCGGATGGTCCTGTAAAAACTGATACTTTACCGGCTAACAATTTTTGCAAAGTTCTCTTTCCGAGATTATTAACGGTACTGGTACAATATACTTGGTAACCGTAATTACGGTAAATATTCGCCAATTTATCGGCTTTTCCTTTTCCCACTAAATCAGTTTTATTAAAAACCAAAACATATGGGATATCGCTACTGTCCGCTATAATTAGAAACCGCGCCATTAAACTCGGGTTGGGAACGGGGTTTTCATGGGCAAACACCACAACTAGTAAATCAACATTAGTTATATATGGGCGTTTTAAAATTGATTCCCTAGGTAAAACCTCTGTAATTACCCCTTTTGAATTTTCCAATAAATACTTGACTTTATCTCCTACCAAAATATCGGAATTGGTTAGCTTCAATTTACCACGGACCGAACATTCAGCTATGAGGTCCTTCCCAGTCAGCGGTTCAACATAAAAAATACCGCCAATTGCTCTAACCACTCTACCGACTGACATTTTAATGTCGTCTTTCTCCAAATTCCAGCCTACCTATTCATTCTTTATTAATATACTTCGTCGCACGCCTTACCCCAACCTTTATCTTTACAAACATACCAGGCTCCAATTTATTCCGGACCGGAACTAATAATAAAATTCATGGCCGTCCCCAGCGGTACTCGGTCATAAGGTAAAGGCCGTTGATCAATGATTACTCCTTCAGGATAAATATTACTTGGAGTTGGAGTGGCCTGATTAAACATTAATCCTAATGGTCCTAGTTCAGCGCGGACTTCGGATAAAGGCCTTCCAATGTAATTTGGAATTTTTACCAAATTAGCCGAAGTAACGTTTAAGGTAATTGAAACACTAGCACCATGCTCAATTTGAGTGTTTTTATCCGGAAGTTGTTTGATGACCACACCCTCAGGATACTCAGGACTTGAATCAACCAAAATTTCACCCAAAGTCAACCCGGTCTCTTCCAAAACCAATTCAGCCTCCAATTGGTTCTTACCCGCTAAATTCGGGACTCTAACCAATTGTAGACCCTTACTGACTACAACCTCAATCTCGGTACTTGCTCTTCTCTTTTGGCCTGGAGCCGGTTGTTGGGAAATAACCGTTCCATTAGGAAACTCTGAATTATAAAGATAATTAATGACTTTAATATTTAAACGCCTCTCTTTTAAAATCTGTCTGGCATCGACCAACTCTTCCCCAACTACATCCGGAACTTCAACAACCCTGTTACTACTCCAATGATTTGTAAAACTAAGAAAAATAACAGAGATAATTCCAACAATTATCATACTGATCGCAAACCCAAATATCATCCATTTCCACCATCTATGCCTCTTTTCAGGGCTGGGTTTTTCAGAATCTTCTACTGATTCCCAGGTTTGAGTTGGAAGGTCGGTATTGTTTATTAATTTATATTTACGATAATCTTTTGAATCTGCCAGATTTATCTCCTTCAACATTGCTAAAGCAGAAGGATAACGCTGGTTAATATCTTTAGCCATGGCTTGTTCAACTATTCTCTCAATTGCTACAGGAATGTCCGGACGTAATTCACGAATTGGTATCAAACTACCCTGCAAATGCTGCATTGCGATGGAAATCGAAGTATCGCCTTGAAACGGAATGGTTCCGGTTAGTAATTCATATAAAACACAACCCAGTGAATAAATGTCGGACTGAGGCCCTACAACTCCCCCCTTAACCTGTTCCGGGGAAGAATATTGGACTGAGCCGATTACCATTCCCGCTTGGGTAAAGGAACTAGCGCTAATCGCCCGGGCGATTCCAAAATCAGTTACTTTAATTTGTCCTTCAGGAGTGACTAAAATATTATGGGGCTTAATATCGCGGTGAATTATATTGCGTTGGTGAGCGTGATGTAACGCTTCACCAATTTGTCTAGTAATATCCAAAGCCTGTTCGACTGCCATCGGAACATTCCGCTTAATTAAATCTTTTAAATTTTCTCCCGGAATATACTCCATAACAATATAATCGATATCATCTTCCTTACCTACATCAAAAATATTAACTACATTCGGATGGGCCAAACTCGCGGCCGCCTTGGCCTCCCGGTGGAACCTTTCTACAAATTCCGCATCACTGGCATATTGAGGACGTAATATTTTGACGGCTACCGCTCGGCACAATAAAGAGTCTTCCGCCTTGTAAACCAGCGCCATGCCGCCCTCCCCAATCAACTCTAACAGACGATATCGGTTCCCCAATATTTTACCGACCAATTTAGCACCTCAATTCATGCAAGTTTTAATCAATTTGTACTCATTTTTTTACTTTTTACGATTCACAGATAATGTATTGATAACTAAAATAAAATTATACCATATATTGTATGTCAAGATTGATTATATTAATTATTAAACTTATGCAAATAACACAATTTATATATCGGCATAATTATTTCAATTCAAAGGCTTTTTTCTTCAATTAATAATAAAATCCTGCAGCAGTAATCTATACAAATTTTAAAAATACCTTAGATAATCTGTTCTTTAAGCCCATACCTCATAGAAAATTACTGTTTATTTTTCAAATTTCTACTAAAACAACGGTAATATTATCTGCTCCACCGAATTCATTTGCCGAATCAATCAACTGATCTGCGATTATCTCCGGATCAATTATTTGAGACATTAACTCTTGAATGGAAGTTTCCGAAACTGAGCCGGTCAGCCCATCACTACATAATAGGAATTTATCACCTTTATTTATTTCGAGGGTGATAATTTCAGGGTCCATTGTCTCGTTACTTCCTAACGCTTTAGTTAGGATATTGCGTTTTGGGTGTGATTTAGCTTCCTCAACAGTTATTTCACCGGTTTTAACAAGTTCGTTAACTAAGGAATGGTCGCTGGTTAAGAGTTTTAACTTATTATTAGAAAGATAATAAACCCGGCTATCTCCGATATTGGTCACATAAGCCAAACCGTTTTCCAGATATAAAACCGCTACAGTGGTTCCCATCCCGGTAAGTTCGATGTTTTCCTCGGCTTGTTTAAGAATATTTTGGTTAGCCAAAGCTAGGGTCTTTTTTAAAGCCGATTTGATATCCCCGTTAAGGTCAGCCTTGAGAATAGTTTCTACCGCAATTGCGCTGGCAACCTCTCCGGCCTGGTGTCCACCCATGCCGTCGGCCACTACAAATAAACAATCATTATAACCGAAGGTGTCCTCATTTAATTCTCTTACCTTTCCCCGATCAGTTCTTCCCGCGGCTTTCATAAACTCACCTCTGATGCGTCAATAATCTAGTTAATCAGTTTCCAGCGTAGCTTGTAAAATAGTGTCTCCTATTTTTATTAAATCGCCTGTATGCAGTTTATCTCTTTTAACCTTAACGTTATTTATAAAAGTTCCGTTAGTGCTTTGTAAATCTTTAATAATTAAACAATAATCCTTTACTTTAATTAATGCGTGAAAGCGTGATACCTTTGAATCTCGTAAACAAATATGGTTCTCCGGCTGCCTTCCGACTTTAAGCTCCGGAGTAGCGCCGATAAATTGTCTACCACGATCATTGCCTTCCAATACGGTAAAAACCCAACGATGACATCGTTTGGCAACTCGCCGGTTACGAAACTGCTTGGTTTGGCAAGGTAATTCAAAACCCGATTCAGTTGTTGACAAAGATTTGATACCCGAATTAAGCTTGGCCCTTTTTAAGGTCAATGCCTCATTACCTTCGAAATCAATACCTTTTTTAGATAAATTCCGAGGCATTTTTAAAACTTCTCGGAACTTATTGATTAAAGCTTCATGTTTTCTCATTCGGGTCTATGCCTTTATTTATAATCGCTGGAATTTTCTCCTGATCATTCTTTTCATTATTCATGGGTGTTAAACCATAACGGAGCTGTACCGGAAACCGATTTGCCTTGTAATTGTCCGCACGCGGCCGCAAGTTCGCTTCCTCTTTCTTTTCGAATAGTGGTTTCGATATGAACTTGCTTTAATCCTGCCGCAAATTCTTCAATCCGTTCTTCTTTGGAGCGCCTTAGTTTAGAATTGGGTACCGGATTGAATGGAATTAAATTGACATGGCATAACATCCCTGATAACAATTGGATTAAGTTTATTAAGTCAATCGAACGGTCATTAACACCGTCGATCAGTGTATATTCAAAAGTAATTCTTCGATTGGTTCGGGACAAATAAAAACGGCAGGCTTCAATTAATTGATCGATCGGATATTTTCGGTTAATCGGCATTAGATAATTCCGTAGTTCATTTTCAGCCGCATGTAAGGAAATCGCTAAATTGACTTGCAACTGTTCATTAGCTAATTTTCTAATTCCGGGAATAATACCACAAGTTGAAATGGTAATATGTCTAGCTCCAATGCTCATCCCTTGGGTATCATTAATAATCCTGATTGCTTTTAATAACGAATCATAATTGAGTAACGGCTCTCCTTGACCCATCGCAACTAAGCTGCTGATTCTGGAACCGGTCATCCGGCTTATTTGTAAAGGCTGATCCACTATCTCGGCCGGGCTTAAGTTTCGAACCAGGCC